>CAUQVP010000033.1:0-16815 GCA_963521545.1 uncultured Flavobacteriaceae bacterium
GCATATCCTGTTCTTATTCTGAAAGGTTCTGATAAAAATTTAATTCCGCTTTCTTTCATTTGCTGATATTTACGATTTACATCATCTACTTCAAACCATATTGTCTGTTTCAAGTCTTTAAATTTATTTTTATCTTTTAATATTATTGCCGCTTCTTCACCATCAACACAGAATGCTACCATTCCCATATCCGAAAAATCAAACTTTACTTTTAATCCTAAATTATTTTCATAATATTTTTTTGCCATTTCCAAGTCATCAACTGGAATAAAAAAGTTATCATATTTTTTCATTGTGTTTATTTTTAAGTTAAAAACGAAAAAAGACTTTCATGAAGAAAGTCTTTTGTAATATTTTAAGTAAGCATACCGCCATCTACATTGATAACCTGTCCTGTAACATAGGAAGACAAGTCACTCGCCAAGAATAGACATGTATTGGCTACATCGGTAGTCTGCCCTCCTCTCTTTAACGGGATGGCATCTCTCCAGCCTTGTACCACTTCTGGACTTAGTTTCGCTGTCATTTCTGTTTCTATGAAACCTGGCGCTACGGCGTTGCAACGGATGTTTCTAGAACCAAGCTCCAAAGCAACAGATTTAGAGAATCCGATAACACCAGCCTTAGAAGCTGCGTAGTTTGCCTGTCCTGCATTTCCTTTCACACCTACCACAGAAGCCATGTTGATAATAGACCCTGTTCTTGCTTTCATCATAGGTTTGATGGCTGCTTTTGTAAGGTTGAAAACAGAATCCAAATTCACTTTCATGATGATGTCCCACTCCTCTTTGCTCATTCTAAGGAGAAGATTGTCTCGGGTAATTCCTGCATTATTCACAAGGATATCTATCTGCCCGAAGTCTGCGATAACATCGTCTATCAGTTTCTGAGCCTCATCAAAATCGGCAGCATTAGAGTGGTATTCTTTAGCTGTAGTGATTTTATTTAGGTCTGCTTCTACTTGTTTTGCTAAGTCATCTGGACCGATGTGGGAGAATGCTATTTTAGCTCCCTGCTCTGCGAAAACTTCTGCTATTCTTTTTCCGATACCTGTAGCTGCACCTGTGATGAGAGCTACTTTTCCTTCTAATAATTTCATATTCTTATTATTTTGGTTCAAAATTAAGGATTATTTTTAAAACCTAAAAGATTAGAAGAGTTTATCTTGTTTTTAGAGTTTGAATTTCTTTCTGGAGTTGTTCTATCAGCTGGTCTTTTGCTTTTATGAGCTGGTCTGTTATTTCCTTATTTTCTTGATAGAAATTTTCTATTTTTTGCTGAAAAACACTTTCGTTACTATAATTATTCTGCACAAAAGCATTTTTATCCATCTCCAAAAACTCATTTATAGGTGTTTCTAAAATTGCAGAAATTCTGAATAATCTTTCCACAGTAAGCTTGGTTTCACCTGTTTCTATTTTTCTATATGCAGCAGGAGTAAGCTCCAACTCATCTGCCATATTCTCATATGTATAACCTTTTTTATTTCTATACTGAGCAATTTTTTCTATAATTTTTTCCATTTCCATTACTTAAATTTTTATCAAAAGTATAAAAATATATCTTAATAGTAAAATAATTTTACTAAAAGTTATTAATAAATTTAATATATGAATATACTTTTGTAATACAAACTTAAAGATAATTCTATCACATAATAAATTAATAAAATTTTAGAAACTTTACAAAAATCATATTCATAATGAAAATTAAATTTATACTACTTTTTGTTTTATTAAATTCTATTGCTAATGCTCAATTTACAGATAATGATGTGGATAAAGTCTGTAAATATCTTGAAAATAATATAGACAGAGCAGGACATAGATTAGAACCTCAAAAATATTCATATGCATATCATGGCAAAAATAACGGCTGGACAGCTGATGTTTGCCGCTTATATGAACATCATATGGGATACAAAAGAGATAGATTTTTAAATACATTTATTTCAAATTTTGGAAACTATGATAAGAAATGGCTTCCTCTTCCTGATGACGACACTTGGTATATGTGGTATAGTAATAATTATACACTGACCGTTATTTTTAAAAAAGATACCGATGGGGCTTCTATAACTGTGCAGGATAATAATTTTAGATATAAACAGACACGACCAGATAAATTATAAAGATTTTACATAACCTAAAATTCTATAAAAATGAAAAAGATTTTTTTACTTCCTATTTTACTAATTTTAAATAGTTGCGGACTCACTTATACTAATACAACATCAGCCAACTACTATAATACTAAAAAACACATCAGTTATGAGGGAGCTGATAGAGATAATGGAATTGTATATATAGGTGTTTCGTTTAGTACTATAAATGCTCCCTCTACATTGAGATTTGATGAGGAAGAAAGAACAGAAATGGCTAACATTGCCACTAGAATATGTGGAAATTGGGGATATTCTTATGAAAGTGTCTATCAATTACCTTTTCAAGGCGCTAAATGTATAAATTATGATTGCACAAGAAGAAAAGCGATTGTAAAAATGCTTTGTCAAAAATAACATTACAAAAAATTAACTTATTGATAACTAAAAATTATATGATTATTATGTCAAAAAAATTATTAATTCTAACAGCTAGTATACTGTTTTTATTTGTTAGTAGTAAAACATATCCCTATAAAGATTATGATCATATTGTTACTCCTTACCAAACAGAAAAGGGAATATCTACACCTTGGGGAATGTATATTCAAGACTATTATGAAGGAGATTATACTTATACTGGTTATGTACTATCTCAAGATAGACAAACTGTATATAGAATAAGCGCAAATAGAATACCTAAATGGTGGGTTGATAAATATGTAAGATCTGTAAATAGATGTGATTTAGCATTTCAACTTATGGAATCAATAAAAAAATTACATTCTTTAAATTATGATGAAAAATTATCTTTGATGAATTATTATTTAAAAGGAGATCCTAGCATGTATATGTTAGATGGTAACTATTATATGCCTGTTTTAGGAGCTTATTGTAACTAATTCTATTGAACTAACTCTGTGCATTATGAAATTTAAATTATTTTGTTTTTTATCCATCATATTATCTAACTATGTAAGCTCTCAAAGTATTCCAGCTGAATTACTGGTTTCTTATGCAAGATTCCAAAATATAAAAATCATCAAGAGTGATTTGGATTATAAAGGGTTTATTACAAAACTAGGTGATAATAATCAATTAGTTGGCTTAAAAAGTTATGATTCTGAAAATGCTTCTGAGGTAATATATGCTACTTTTAATTATAAAAATGCTACTTTTACAGTTTGTAATACATCTATGTATTTTAATGAAAAGAAAAATTATTTTTTATCAAAAAAATTGATTTTCAGATATAAGGATAAACAGACAGGAACACTTGTATATGACCATCCTTCTGAAAAATATAATGTAGGAATACTAGAGGAAGAAATGGCAGTATGTATATTCACTGGATTATAAAATAAAATGGCTCAAAAAGAGCCGTTTTATTTTTATTAAATCCAATTATTCACGACCAAAACCATTTCGCCTTTCAGGGTTTTGCTTTTGGAAAATTCTATGAGTTCTTCTATGGTTCCGCGTTTGGTTTCTTCAAATTTTTTGGAAATTTCTCGGCTGAGACTGATTTTCGTTCCCTCGCCAAAAAACTCCTTTATCTGCTCCAGCGTGGTGTTTATCTTGTGTGGGCTTTCGTAGAGGACTATCGTTTTTTTCTCCTCTGCCAGTTGTTTTAGTTTGGTCTGTCTTCCCTTCTTCTGCGGTAAAAATCCCACGAACAAAAACTCATTATTAGGCAGTCCAGAAACCACCAGCGCTGGTACGAAAGCCGTAGCACCAGGGAGACACTGCATTTCCACCTCGTTGTCTGCACATGCCTTTGCCAGCAGATACCCAGGGTCAGAAATTCCAGGCGTTCCTGCATCGGTAATGATGGCGATATTCTGACCGTTTTTCAGGTCTTCTATTACTTTAAGTGTCGCTTGATGTTCATTGTGTAAGTGATATGATTTCAATGGTTTAGAAATTTCAAAATATTTGAGTAAAATTCCCGAAGTCCGTGTATCTTCACAAAGAATATAGTCCACTTCTTTCAAAATTTTTACTGCCCGAAAAGTCATATCTTCCAGATTGCCAATAGGCGTAGGAACAAAATAAAGTATACCACTCATAAATTCTTTTATTAAAATTGTTTAAATTTGGGATTTAATTTTGAATTTTTTACATCAAAATCAAAAGGCTAATTTACAATGTTTTTAGAAAATACAATCAATCACGCCAAACAAAGCGGCTGGATGGAGGTTATCTGCGGTTCTATGTTTTCTGGAAAAACCGAAGAACTCATCAGAAGGCTCCGCCGTGCAGAGATGGCTGGACAGCAGGTAGAAATCTTCAAACCAAAGCTGGACAACCGCTATGCCGATGAAGAGGTGGTCTCCCACAACCAAAATAAAATAAAAAGCACTCCCGTAGAAACTCCCGATGAGATTCTACTCCTTGGGTCTAACTGTGATGTGGTGGGCATAGATGAGGCGCAGTTTTTTGATGAAAGCATTGTAGAAATAGCCAATCAGCTGGCGAACAACGGCGTTCGTGTGGTGATTGCTGGGCTGGATATGGACTACATGGGAAGACCTTTCGGGCCGATGCCCAACCTGATGGCTACAGCAGAATATGTTACGAAAGTGCATGCCATCTGCAAGAAAACAGGAAATTTGGCGAATTATTCCATGAGAACCTCAGGGAGTGATGATTTGGTACAATTAGGAGAAACTGACAGCTACGAGGCTGTGAGCAGAAAAGTTTTTACAGAAGAAGTTTTGAATAAAAAATAATGATATACAGCACATTACAAATTTCGCAACTTACAGATTCTAAATTGATTGGGAATCCAGATATTCTCATCAGCAATATCTCTTTTGACAGCCGAAATCTTTATTCTATTTCGGATACGGCGTTTATTGCCATTAATACCAAAAATAATTCTGGCGAAAAATACATTTCTTCCGTAGTAGAAAAAGGTGTGAAAGTCATTATTTCTGAAAACTACTATCCTGAATACGAAGACATTACATGGATTATCACCAAAAATTCCATCGAGTTTTTACAAATTTTAGCCAAAAAACATTTAGAAAATTCCCATTTAGAAAACACCATCGGCATTACAGGAAGCAACGGGAAAACCATTGTAAAAGAATGGCTTTATCAGTGTCTTTGGGATGAATTTTCTACGGTGAAATCTCCCAAAAGTTTCAACTCGCAGATTGGGCTTCCTATCTCGCTGCTGCAAATCAATGAGGAACACCAGCTGGGAATCTTTGAAGTCGGAATTTCTAAACCGAGCGAAATGGCAAAATTGGAAAATATTTTCGCTCCGAAAATCGGCGTTTTGACGCACATCGGTTCTGCTCATTCTTCTAATTTTAAAAACGAAGAAGAACTGATAAACGAAAAAATCATTCTTTTCAAAGAAAGTGAAACTATTATTTATAACGGAGATAATGAATTGGTTTATAATTTAGTAAATAAACTTTATTCAAGTAAAAATTTAATTAGTTTCGGGCTAAATCAAAGAAATGATGTTCGTATTTCTTCCGATTATAAAAATCCTAATGAACGCATCGGGATAAAATATTTTGATGAAGAAATCAGTATTTCTCTCCAAAAACGAGATGAGGCTACACTTTCCAATATTCTGGCGATTGTAGCCGTTTTAAAATCACTGAAAATCTCCAACGAAAAAATCGTGACCAAAATCCAAGACCTGCATTCAGTGGAGATGCGTTTGGAAAGCGTGAACGGCATTAGGAATAATCTGATTATCAATGATTCTTTTAATCTGGATTTGGATTCGTTAATCATTGCATATCAGTTCATTAACCAATATCAAAAGCAGAAAAAATCGCTCATCCTTACGGATATTTTGGACACGATAGAAGAGGATGAAATATTGTATAAAAAAGTAGCGGAACTTACCAATGAGCAGGATTTTGAAAATATCATTCTCATCGGAGAACATATTACGAAGTATAAAGATTTGTTTTCAGGGAAAGCCAAAATCTTTGACAACACTCAGGAACTTATAGACAGCCAGTATCTCAATACGATTGAAAATCAGCTCATTTTATTAAAAGGAGCGAGAGTTTTTGAAATTGAAAAAATCAAAAAACTTTTAGAACTCCAAAAGCACGATACTACGCTTGAAGTAAATCTTAATGCCATCGTGCATAATATAAACATTCACAAGAGTTTACTGAAACCAGAGACAAAAGTCTGTGCGATGGTAAAAGCTTTTTCCTATGGACTGGGCGGCTACGAAATTGCCGAATTTTTACAGCACCACCATATTGATTATCTGGGAGTTGCCTATGCAGATGAGGGAGTGGATTTACGGAAAAATGGCGTCACTACACCTATCCTTGTGATGAATCCTGAGCAGAGCAGCTATGATACCATCATAGATTATCATCTAGAGCCAGAGATATACAGCTTGAGGGTTTTGGATTTATTTGGAAAACAGCTCCAAGCGAAAGGAATACAAGAGACCTACCCTATTCATATCAAGATAGAAACAGGAATGCATCGCCTTGGTTTTAAAGAAGATGAAATAGATGATTTGATGAAAACCTTGAAGAAATACAATGTCAAAATAGCGAGTATTTTCAGCCATTTGTCTTGTGCTGATGTTCCCGAAGAAAAGGAATATACACTACAGCAACTGGAAACCTTCGAGCGAGTTTCAAATAAAATCATCCAAAACATTGATTATAAACCTATTAGGCATATTCTCAATACAGCTGGAATTATCAATTTTACTGATTAT
The DNA here is from genome assembly GCA_963521545.1 of uncultured Flavobacteriaceae bacterium. Taxonomy (GTDB): domain Bacteria; phylum Bacteroidota; class Bacteroidia; order Flavobacteriales; family Weeksellaceae; genus JABCPE02. Next base: position 6,822 of record CAUQVP010000033.1, read on the forward strand.
CAATACGATATGGTAAGAATAGGCATTGGGATGATGGGTATTTCCTGCGTTCCTCAAATAGAAAAACAGCTCCAAAATGTGGCTACATTTAAAACTGTGATTTCTCAGATTTCCAAAGTGGAAAAAGGAGATTCCATAGGATACAGCAGAAAATACATCGCAGAAAAAGATACCAGAATCGCCACCATTCCGATAGGCTATGCAGATGGAATTCCTCGGCTGATAGGAAACAAGAAGGGATTTGTCATCATCAAAGGGCAGAAAGTTCCCATCGTGGGAAATGTGTGTATGGATATGCTCATGGCAGATTTGGGCGAAATCCCTGCGAAGGAAGGTGATGAGGTTGTTATATTCAATTCCTGCAAGACTTTGGAAGAGTTTGCAAACTATTGCCAGACCATTCCTTACGAGGTTCTTACTTCCATTTCACGAAGAGTCAAAAGAATTTATGTAAAAGATTGATTATGAAAAAGTTACTTCAAATATTTATAATAATGTTTTCTTTGACTTTGTATAAAGCTCAGGTAAAAGAAAACATAAAAATTCCGAAAAACCCAAAAGTAGGGCTTTCTCTGGCGGGCGGCGGCGCGAAAGGTTTTGCCCATGTAGGCGTATTGAAGGTGATAGACTCACTGGGAGTAAAAATAGACTACATCTCTGGAACCAGCATGGGAGCGATAGTTGGAGGGCTTTATGCATCGGGCTACTCAGCAAAGGAAATAGAAAAAATCATCAAAGAAACTGATTTTTACGAAATTCTTGCCAATGAAAAAGACCGAAAAGAAACTTCGTTTTTTGATAAAAATAATGACAAATACCTTCTGAATATTCCTTTTGAAAAAGGTAAATTCAATGTCCTGCCAAAAGCCATTTCACAAGGACAAAAAAATCTTTTCCTCCTAAAGGATTTATTTAATAATGTTTCTAATGTCACAGATTTCTCAAAGCTGAATATTCCTTTCATGTGTGTGGCAACCAATCTGGAAAATGGAAAAGTAAAAATTTTTGAAAAAGGAGATTTGGTGAATTCTATCATGGCGAGTTCTGCTTATCCTTCGCTCATAAATCCTGTGAAAGTAAATGACAGTCTGTATATAGATGGTGCGATGACGGTAAATTTTCCATCAAAACCTCTTAAAGACAAAGGAATGGATATTGTCATCGGAGTGGATTTAAGCCTTCCTTTGGCGAATAAAGATGAGCTGAATTCGGCTATAAAGATTTTAGACCAAGTGATAGACTTCACTATACAAAACGAAAATAAAACCCAATATAAAAATACAGATATAAGGATTCATCCGAACCTAAAAGGCTACTCTTCCACAAGCTACGGCGACAAAGAAAAAATCCTAAATTTAGGATATGAAGAAGCTAAAAAATACATAGACATACTCAATAAATTACCAAAAAGAGATTCCCTACCGAAAATGATGAGCAAACCTGTCTATGCTAATGTTTATAAAGTAGACAGCCTTGTTTTGGTGAACAGCAGGATTTTTAATGAATCTTATGTAAAAGGGAAAATGAATCTTAAAATCCCTTCCCTGCAGACTTATGCTGGAATTAACCAAATGATTGATAAATTATACGCTACCAATAATTATAAACTTATCAATTATGAACTGATGCAGCATCAAGGGAAAAATATTTTAAAACTAGAATTAGAAGAAGATGATGCCCGATTTATACTAAAATTTGGACTGCATTATGATGAAGTTTTCAAAACAGGACTGCTCATCAATACAACCATCAAAAGGTTTTTATTCCAAAACTCTATTCTCTCCCTTGATGCCATCGTGGGAGGAAATAAACCGAGGTATTATTTTAATTATTTTGTAGATAATGGCTACTTCCCTGGGTTTGGGATTTATTCTTCTGGGATGAGCCTACAGCTAAATGATGATAATAGAAATGAAATAGGAAAATGGAAATGGTTTAGAAATGAAATATATCTTCAGTCTATTTGGAAAGATAGATATGCCATAGGAGGTGGAATGAGCCATGATTATTTTGAGTCTAAAATAGGAACTACCCGCTATGATAATGAAAAAAACTTTATCAATCCTTATGTTTTCATTAAAAGTGATACGAGGAATGACAAGGATTTTTCGTCAAGAGGTTTCTACCTTAATATAGAAGGAAAATTATTAGATATTTTTAATAAAAATATTGAAAAACAGATTTTCCAAACCAAAGCTGATATCCGAATGAGTTTTCCTATTTCTAGCCGTGTAACTTATAGGCTGAATCTTTTCGGAGGATTTACTTTCGGGAAAGATGTTCCGTACTATTATCATTTCTACCCAGGTGGAATTTTTGAGCAGAATTTAGTCAATTTTGTAAGTTTCCAAGGCTACCAGTTTGGGAATTTTGCCACGGATAATCTTATTGTTGCTGGGAATGATTTTCAGTTTAGAATTAAGAAAAACTATTTCATCACAGGACATGTTAATTTTATGAATACCTTTGATGAACATAAAATAAATCATATTCTAAAAGTAGGTGATGTTTCTGGTGGAATTACCGCTGGATACAAATCTCCTTTTGGGCAGATAAAACTAAATTACAGCAAGGCTGTGAATAAAGGAAAAGGAATTTTTAGTGTAATTTTAGGACATTGGTTCTAGTTTTTTAGAAATAAATTAAAGCAGAATGATACAGTATTTTTTTGAAAATGTAGAGGAAATTACCCTTCCTAAAAATTGTTCGGAATGGGTTGAAAAACTTATTTTAAACGAAGAGAAAAAAGTAGGAAATATCAATTATATTTTCTGTGATGATGAATACCTGCTAAAAGTAAATCAGGATTTTCTTAATCATGATTATTATACAGACATTATCACTTTTGACTATGTAAAAGGTAAAACCATAAGCGGAGATATTTTTATATCTTTGCCGCGCATTTCTGAAAACGCCTCTACCCTATCCAGTAGTTTTGAAAAAGAATTATTACGGGTTCTGGCTCATGGTGTTCTTCACCTTTGCGGATACAAAGACAAATCCGATGAAGAACAAAAAGAAATGAGAGCGAAAGAAGATTTTTATATCAATTTACTTTAATGTTTCCCGTGAAACATTTTTATTATTTATAAACTTATTTACAATATATGATAAACGAAATATACGATGTAATAGTAGTAGGTGGAGGACACGCAGGCTGTGAAGCAGCGGCAGCAGCAGCCAATCTTGGCTCTAAAACTATGTTGGTTACCATGAACATGCAGACCATCGGACAGATGAGCTGCAACCCTGCGATGGGCGGAATAGCAAAAGGACAAATCGTTCGTGAAATAGATGCACTCGGTGGGTATTCTGGAATTATAGCCGATAAATCTGCTATCCAGTTCAAAATGTTGAACCTATCAAAAGGACCTGCTATGTGGTCGCCACGAACTCAAAACGACAGAATGCTCTTTGCAGAAGAATGGAGATTAGCTTTAGAAAACACTCCAAATCTTGATTTTTTCCAAGACATGGTGAAAAATATCATTATAGAAAATGGAAAAGTCACAGGAGTAATTACCAACATCGGTGTAGAAATTCGTGGTAAAGCAGTAGTTCTTACCAATGGAACTTTCCTAAATGGACTGATACATATCGGAGAAAAACAATTCGGCGGCGGAAGAATGGGCGAACCAAAAGCCTTTGGGATTACAGAACAATTAGTAAGTTTAGGTTTTGAAGCAGGTAGAATGAAAACAGGAACACCTGTAAGAATAGATGGAAGAAGTCTGGATTATTCCAAAATGGAAGAACAAAAAGGCGATGAAAATCCACAAAAATTCTCTTACCTCGATACGCCTAAACTTAAAGAACAAAGAAGCTGCTACATCACTTACACAAACGAAACTGTGCATGATATTCTCCACTCTGGGTTTGATAGAAGTCCAATGTTCAACGGAACTATACAAAGTATAGGACCAAGATACTGCCCAAGTATAGAGGATAAAATCAATCGTTTCGCTGAACGAAACAGACATCAGCTTTTCGTAGAACCAGAAGGCTGGAAAACTGTTGAAATCTATGTAAATGGTTTCAGCTCTTCGCTTCCAGAAGATATTCAAGCTAAAGCACTAAGACATGTACCAGGTTTTGAAAATGCTAAAATATTTCGCCCAGGTTATGCCATAGAGTACGACTACTTCCCTCCTACTCAACTGAAACATACTTTGGAAACCAAACTGATCGAAAATTTATTTTTCGCTGGACAAATCAACGGAACTACTGGCTACGAAGAAGCAGCAGGACAAGGTCTGATTGCAGGAATCAATGCACATAATAAAGTTCACGGCAAAGATGAATTTACCCTCAGCAGAGATGAAGCTTATATAGGTGTACTGATAGATGACCTCATCACGAAAGGAACAGAAGAGCCTTATCGTATGTTCACATCAAGAGCAGAATACAGACTACTTCTAAGACAAGATAATGCCGATATCCGTCTGACTGAAAAATCTTATAACATAGGTTTAGCTTCAGAAGAAAGACTCAGAAAAGTAGAGGAAAAAATTAAAAAGTCTGGAGAGCTGGAAGAATTCCTAAAAGAATTATCATTAAAACCAAATGTTATAAATCCTATTCTTGAAGAAAGTGAAAGCAACCCTGTAGACCAAGCATACAGAGCATCTCAAATATTAACTCGTCCTAACATAAATTTAGAAAAACTTTCTAAAATAGAAATCATAGGAAATAAAGCGAGAGAATATTCTGAAGAGATACAAGAGCAAGCAGAAATCAATATAAAATACAAAGGCTACATAGAAAAAGAAAAAGAAAATGTAGCAAAACTCCAAAGAATGGAAAATATAAAAATTCCAGATGATTTTGATTTTAGCAAAGTAGCTTCACTTTCTTCAGAAGCTCTACAAAAGATGAATAATATTCGTCCAAAAAATATCGCACAGGCTTCTAGAATATCAGGAGTGTCACCAGCGGATATTAATGTCTTATTAATTTATTTAGGAAAATAAAATCACAATGTTTCACATGAAACATTGTGATTATTTTATAAAAAATAAAATGAAAATAAAAGACCACTTTCTCTCACAGGAAGAATTTGAAATTATAGAAACAAAAATCCAAGGGATTTATAAAACATCTCCCCTACCCGATGATTTAGGTAAATATTATGAAAGTAAAAATTACATTTCGCATCATCAGGATTCGGGAAGTTTGAAAGAAAAAGTATATAAATTTTTACAGAAGTTTAATCTCAATTATAAAAAAAATATAATCAAGAATGAAATAGGAACTCATCTGAAAATATTAGACTACGGATGCGGTGCGGGAGAGTTTGTGAAATTTATAGAAAACGAATACACCACTTTCGGATTTGAGCCAAATGAGAATGCAAGAAATTTTGCAAAACAAAAATCCGAAAAAACAGTTTTCATTTCCAATCCAGAACTCACAGAAATAGAAAATGAAAGTCTGGATGCTATCACCCTATGGCATGTTTTCGAGCATATAGAGGAAAGAGAAAAATACCTAAAAATTTTTCATGAGAAATTAAAACCAAATGGACTTCTCATCATCGCCGTTCCGAACCACACTTCCTACGACGGAAAAAAATATAAAGAATTTTGGGCTGCCTATGATGTGCCGAGACACATTTGGCATTTCTCAAAATCAGGAATGGAAAAATTGATGAACAATGAAAATTGGAAAATCAGAAAAATAAAACCTCTCCTGCTCGATTCTTATTATATCTCTATGCTGAGTGAAAAATATAAGAAAAATCCTCTTTCTTGGCTTTTTGGAGCAATTCACGGAGCGATTTCTAATTTTAAAGCATCAAAAACGGGTGAATTTTCAAGTTTGATATATATTATCGAAAAAACTTAGAAAATAGATTTTTAATAGGTTTATTAAAGTCAATTTTTTACTCAAAAATAACTTTTTCAAGAAATTTTTAAATTAAAAAGAAAATATCATGTTTGAATTTTTTAGCAACATATCAAAAATTAAATTTGTAGGAGAGTTGACAGTGGATGTTGTTTTCTTACGACTTTTACTGGCTGTCATTTTCGGAGGGCTTGTCGGCATCGAAAGAGAAAAGAATCATAAACCCGCTGGATTCAGAACTTACATTCTTGTGTGTTTCGGTGCAGCGATAGTTTCCATGGTGCAAGACCAACTAAGACTGAATATCTATGGCTTTGAAAAAGATTTCCATGGTCTTGCGGCAATTATGAAAACGGACTTGGGGCGTCTTGGGGCGCAGGTTATCAGTGGAATAGGCTTCCTAGGTGCTGGGAGCATCATCAAAGAAAAAGGCGAAGTAGGCGGACTGACCACCGCGGCTGGAATCTGGGCAACTGGCTGTGTGGGATTAGGAATCGGCTGGGGATTTTATAACATTGCCATCATTGCTATTATTTTTATGCTCATCATCATGATAGCGCTGAAAAAGGTAGAAACTGTTTTCATGAAAAAATCTTCTAACCTGATTTTTGAAATTGAAATTGATGAGAATACTGAAGTTTCAGAAATAATTTCCGAATGCTATGCTGTTTTTCTACAAAAAGAAATAAACATCAATAAAGTTGATAAAAACCTGAAAAGCAATATTATAACATTCAATGTGACCACCGAAGAAAGTAATAACAACATAGCTGAAATCGTGATTATTCTTTCTTCAAAAAATAATATAAAATCAGTAAAAGATATGAGTATTTAATATTCTTTAAATTTGTCTATCAAAAAACATAATAAAAATGATTCCTACACAAGAACAAATTGAGCAATTAGTTGCTGACCTTAATGCTGCTACACAGCGGGAGATGATTCGTATCAAACTATCCTTATCTGATAGTTTAGCACTTACCGATAGTAAATTCGGTGGTATGCCCTATGTCCCAAAAGGAGGCTCATTACCTACAAGTGCTGAAGGCAAACCACTCTTTATGCTGGCACAAATTAACTGTGAACAACTACCCGAAAACAATATCTATCCTAAAAAAGGTCTATTGCAGTTTTGGATAGCAGATACTGAAGATTATCTATTTGGGCTAGACTTTGACAATCCTTGCAGTAATGACTTTAAGCGAGTACTCTACTACCCTACTATTGGTGAAGCTTTGTCCATTGATGATTTTATAGAAGATTATGTTTTTGATAATGACAATCTGCCTTTTGATGCTGATTTGCAGTTTGCTTTACATTTTACCAAAGAAATTGAAACTTTTTCATTAGACGAAAATTCCACACAAAAACTTTTTATAGAAAAGTGGAATGAAACCTTTTCAGACAAAATAGAGTATCTATATCAGTTACCTGATGAAGCTGACTTCATTCGTGATTTAGACAGCACAGGGCATAAGATTGGTGGTTATCCTTACTTCACCCAAGATGATCCTCGTAAAGACAATGACCCTCATACCCTACTTCTTCTTCAAATAGATTCTGATGAAATAGAAGATGTAGAGATTATATGGGGCGATTGTGGCGTGGCTAACTTTTTTATAAGTCCAGAAGATTTGGCGAAATGCCAGTTTGATGATGTAATGTACAATTGGGACTGTACTTAAGTTTTTATATACACAAAAAAATTTTACTTAAAAATATTCATAAAAAAAGCGAACCCTAAAATTTAGAGTTCGCTTCTTTTTATAATTCAATTATTTATTAATAGCTGATACTCCTGGAAGTTCCAGTCCTTCAAGGCTTTCCAGCATCGCTCCACCACCTGTAGATACATAAGAAACCTTATCTGCATAACCAAACTGCTTCACGAATGCTACACTGTCCCCTCCCCCTACGAGAGAAAATGCACCCGCTTTAGTAGCCTCTGCTATACTGTCTCCCAGAGCTTTAGTTCCTTCAGCAAAATTAGACATTTCAAAAACTCCCAAAGGACCATTCCAAAGAATAGTTTTGGAACTCATAATCACATCGTTATTTATTTTCTGTGACTCACTTCCTACATCCAGCCCCATCCAGCCGTCAGGAATTTCATTTGCTGCCACTTCTTTTCTTTCAGCATCATTGTTAAACTCTTTCGCTGCGATAACATCTACAGGAATATATACTTTAACATTCTGATTTTTAGCCTTTTCTAAAATTTCTAAAGCCAAATCCAGCTTGTCATCCTCCACCAAAGAATTTCCTACATTTCCGCCCTGCGCTTTGATAAAAGTGAAAGCCATTCCTCCACCGATAATCAGATTATCCACCACTTGCAGAATATTTTCTATAATGGTAATTTTGGTAGAAACTTTAGAACCTCCAAGTATCGCTGTAATAGGCTTTTCTCCAGAGTGAAGGACTTTATCTATCGCTTCTAATTCTTTCGCCATAAGCAGCCCGAAAAATTTAGTCTGAGGGAAAAATTCAGCGATTACAGCCGTAGAAGCATGTGCTCTGTGAGCCGTACCGAAGGCATCATTCACATACGCATCGCCTAACTTGGCTAATTTTTCTGCAAAGGCCTTGTCTCCTTTTTCTTCCTCGTTATAGAATCTAAGGTTTTCTAATAAAAGGATTTCTCCGCTTTTCAGCTCAGAAGCTAGTTTTACAGCCTCCTCACCAATGCAGTCCTCAGCGAACTTCACCGATTTACCCAAAATTTTTTCTATCTCAGGAAGAATATGTTTTAGTGAGTATTTATCATTTTTCTCTCCTTTTGGCCGTCCTAAATGCGTCATTAGGATAACTGAACCGCCATCGGAAAGAATTTTCTCAATCGTAGGTTTCACAGCCGTGATTCTGGTATTATCCGTTACCTTTAGGTTTTCATCCTGAGGGACATTGAAGTCTACTCTCACCAAGGCTTTTTTACCAGAAAAATCAAATTGTTTAATCGTTTTCATATGTACATATTTTTATTTGATTACTTTCTGCAAAGTTAATTTATTAATTTGTCCAATAAAAATTTTAGCCAACAAAAAATTCCCCAAGCACCACACTATTACAATATTCATTTTTTCTATTTAATTTAAAAAAGATATATGATGTATATTGTTATAATGCTGGGTTTAGTGGATAAATTTTTTATGAAAGTTTAGCACAAATATTTTAGCTGAAATTCATAGATAATTCACATCATAAAACATTGATTTTAAATTTATAAAAAGGCTTATCAACATTCGTGAATAAGTCTGAAATAAAGACAATGTGACCAAGTGTAATGTGAATAAGCCTATTAAAAAACAGAGGTTTTTATTTGAAAATAATTCTTGACTTGTGGGAAAATTTTTCTCATTAGAATTTTATTTCGGATTTCAAAATATTTTTTCTTGGAAGTTTTCCACATGGAATAAAGATAGTTTTTCCTCATTAGCCACAGACATTGTTAATAAAAAAATCAGATTCAGTTTTTGAAGCTGAACCTGATGAAAAGTACCTATTTAGCTTGGTTTTTATTTCGTAGTAATTGTTATAAAAGAATCATCGTTTTTGAATTTAAATCCTTTTTTCCTTACATCATCTACATTAAACTTTATTTCTACCGTGTTGTTATTTACTTTTCTTACCAAATCATGTTTTCCTTCTATTTTCTTTATTTCCGAATTGAAATGGAAAGTTACCCGATAGTCTTTAGTAAGTATCATCCAATCTAAATCAGATTCTTTATCTTTATTTTTTTTGACAAGTATATCATTTAATACAGAAGTATTTATTTTCAAAGTTTTTCCGTCCCATTCATTTCTGGAGAACAAATCAAGAATTGGTAAGGATTTTTCCTCTTTTTTATTGAACATAATGGACAATTCTTTATTAGTCAGTTTATCAGTTTTAAAGGAAATATCTGTCAGATCATCCTTATCATAGCTGCCTTTTACATATATTTTTTTCATTACTGCTATGGTATCAGGGTGGGTTATTCTTTCTTTTTTATCCTTTTTTAGGTTCATTTCATATAGGCTGGTCCATTCTTTTGGGAGGTCATCTTTATCTTTCTTACCCTTCTTATTTTCATCTTTAAAGATTTTCGCTGCTTCTTTCCCATCGATGTCCATCACTATACTCTGTGTTTTGTCTTTGTGCAGGGTAA
>CAUQVP010000034.1:0-16750 GCA_963521545.1 uncultured Flavobacteriaceae bacterium
AAATGGGCGTAATGTCTTTAAACTGTATTCCTTCCTTTGGGAAGTCAGGAATGTTAGTTATTGTATTTTCTAATTTTGTGATTAATTCTTGGTTTGCCATGGTTTTATTTTTTTTCTGATGAATTTACTTTATAACTTGATATTTTCCAGCTATCATCTACTTGTTTCAGTCCATAGGAAACATTGAGCATTATGCTTTTTCCTTCTTTGTCTATGATTTGATAAACAGCATTTACAGTCGCTGCCTTATCAGAAGATGATTTCACAGAAATATTTTTAACCTCAACGGTCTTCACCGCCCCAAAACCTGTATTAGGATTAGAGAACTTGTCATAAGAACCCCAGTTTGGGTTGTCCACCAATTCATAAGCCGACCTAAGACTCTGACTTCCAATTCTATTCAAGAATTTATCTACTACCGCTTCAGGCTTTACTTTTGGTGCTGATGATGTAGATGAAGAAGATGAATTTTGGTCTTTATTTTCAGTATTTTCTCCTGTTTCTGAATCTGTAGAAGTTTTGGATTCTTCTTTTTCCTTTTTCTCTTCAGCAGTTTCTTCTTTTTCTGGTTTTAAACTTTCTTTATTTACTAAAACTCCTGCTTTCAGAAGCTGGTGAGTTTTCTTAGTAGTTTTTACGCTAACTTTTATATCTATTTTAGAATCAACTATTTTGTCTGCTGGCAAAACATCTACTTTTAAATAAAATCCTTTAAATTCATTACTGCTCATCAGGTTTTTAGCTGTGAGTAATTTTTCACCATTGCTGTAAACTTCCATTATCGTTTCTAATCCTGCATTAGAAAACTCAATAGGAGTTCCTGCTTCATCTACTAGTCTAGGCGTAACCCTCAATGCCCTTGCACCTGAAGCTCCACTACCATCTATAGGCGTTATGAGGATATTTAGAGCTGATGCTTTAATGTCATTAGGATCTACTTCTGTCGCTGTGATATTTTGGAAAATATTCATATTCCCTAAATCTGGCGGAGAAGTACTGGACCATTCCACATTATTTTTTTGTGCCACTCCATCTGCCATAGCAAAGATTTCGGGAACTTTTTTACCATTTATTAGTTTTGCTAAAGCATCTAATTTTTGAATATCAGTTTTTCCTTCTACACCGAAAGTTTTCAAGATGTACAAGGCTTCATTAAATTTAGTTTGTTCCAATGTGCTCAGTGATGTTGACATTTCATTGATACTAGCCTGAAAAGTCTTCATAGATGAGCCATCTACTGTGTCTTTTTTACAACTTGTTAAAACCAATAATATCACAAGAAAGTAAGAATATAAACCTCTCATATCATAAAAATTATGTATGCAAAAATAATAAATTATTGAAATATATTGAATAATAAAAACTATATTTATACTTTTGCTGAAAATTATAGATAATGAAAAATATATTAAAAGTAGTTTTGCTAATATTATTACCTGCTGGTTTTGCTAAAGTAAATGCACAGATTGTAACCAAAAGAGACAGCATAAACGGAAATGAATTTACCATCACAATGGACAAAAGAATAGATGATGTCATCGCATCTATGGAAAACGATTGCAAAAAAAAGTCTATCCGAACAAATGATAACACCAGCCCTAAACCACTTTCTCAAGCAGAAATATGTAAGAAAAATCCTAGGATTTTAGGATATAAAATTCAAGTAGGCGTGGTAAAAAGCTCCGAAGAAGCTAACAATCTAAGAACAGAATTTAGACAAGCTTTCCCTGCTATAAAAGTAGAAGTAGATGCTTCTCTAAGACCTAATTACAAGGTATTGGCAGGAAGCTACCTATCAAAAGAATCGGCCGCAGCGGACTTGAAAAAGGTGAAAGCCAAATTCAAAGGCGCCATCTCTACACAATATCGAGTTTTCTGTGTAGAAGCCAAATAACATTTTTAATATATAATCCATACAAAACTCCCATGCAGATTTGCAAGGGAGTTTTTATTTATATAAAATTTGGTGCTAGTTTTTTACTAAAAGTCTGAAACCTTCTCCATGAACATTGATGATTTCCAGACCCTCATCATCTTTAAGGAGTTTTCTCAGCTTCGCTATATACACATCCATGCTTCGCGCCGTGAAATAATTCTCTTTTTTCCAAATTTTTCTAAGGGCAAGGTCTCTCGGCATGAAATCATTTCTATGCATACATAGCATTTTGAGGAGTTCATTTTCCTTTGGAGATAGCTTATACTCAGCATCATGGACTTTCAACTGTCTCAAAACTGAATCAAACTCTATATTACTTATTTTAAAATGCTCCTGCTCATCTTCTTCCACCACGGCACTTCTTTGCAAAATAGCTTTTATTTTATACAAAAGAAGTTCAGTATCAAATGGTTTGGTAATGTAGTCATCCGCACCTATTTGGTAACCTTTTAGAATGTCTTCTCGTAAGTTCTTGGCTGTCAGAAATATGATAGGCATATTTTTATTGATGCGCTTAACATCTTCTGCAAGTGAAAATCCATCTTTTTTAGGCATCATGACATCAAAAATACCAATATCAAATTCATTTTCCATGAATTCTTTTAGTCCCTGTTCTCCATCAGTTGCAAGCGTTACCTCATAATTGTTCATCATAAGATAGTCTTTTAGCACCGCTCCAAAACTTTGATCGTCTTCAACCAACAAAATTCTATTATTCATATTTCTTATTTTTAGTGTTAATTATTTAGCTCATTGGCAGTTTCACTATAAATGTACTTCCCTGCCCTTTTGTAGATTCTACTAAAATCTGCCCTCCATGAAGTTCTATGATGCGTTTTACATAAGATAAACCTAATCCCTGTCCCTTCACATTATGGACATTTCCTGTTTCTTCACGGAAGAATTTTTCAAAGATTTTTTTCTTGTTAAAGGGTTCCATTCCCATTCCTTTGTCGGAAATTTCTATTACATATTTATTCCCTTCGTTTCGGGTTTTTATGTTGATTTCTGGTTTTTCAGGAGAATATTTATTCGCGTTATCCAGAAGGTTTATAAGTGCGTTGGACAGGTGAAATTCATCTATTTTTAATGTGAATTTCTCCGCTGTAAAATCCTCTGTAAGAGTCCCGCCTCGTTCCTCCACTATTAGTCTAAAAGACTCCGCGAGTTTATGTATCAATTCCCTCACATTAGTCTGTTTCAAAAACAACTGCATTTCTTTTCGTTCCAGCTTGGACATATTCAGAACGCTCTCCACCTGTTTTTTCATCCGAATATTTTCCTGCTTTATCAGCTGTGAATAGTATTTCACTTTCTCTGGATTGGTGGCTATTTTATCATTATTCAATGAATCCGTAGCGACTGAAATGGTTGCCAAAGGTGTCTTAAACTCATGAGACATGTTATTGATAAAATCCGTCTTGATATCGGCTATTTTCTTTTGTCTCATCATATAATTAACCGAAATAATATAAATCCCCAAAATCGTAAAAAGGGATAATACCATTCCCAGTAGCATCGGAATATTATTTCTTGCTAAAGAATAGTCTTTATGCGGAAAAATTAAAGACAAAGTATATATCGTTCTATCCTTATTATCCGTAAAAAGAGGATAAGAATACTGCGCTTTTCCTTCTTCTTTTTCTTTGAAAATGTCATTTGCTATGGATGTTCTCTCATTATTTTTGTCCAAAATAGCAAATCCAAAATCCCCACTAATTCCCATCATATTAAGCTCTCTGGTCAGCACAGAGTCTAGAACTTTTAAGCTCACCCTTCTCTCCACAGGAAGATTGCTAGCATTTAGTTTTGCAAATTCTTTGAGCTGATAGGTGTTATTTCTTACCGTTTGGTTGATTTCAGTGGTTAATTTTTCTGGGATTACAGGGTCTTTTCTGATATTGATCTGCCCTTCATCCGTATACATTTTCATCAATTCCAAACTATCTCCGCTTTGTGATATTGGAATATTTTGGCTTTCTATGATTTTTTTAGAAAAGAGAATTTGTTTTTTTGTGGCAGAATCTGTTACCTGTTGTATATAGGTCTCTGTAGCTGGTTGTTCCTTAACAGAAACTACAGTCTTCCCAAAATTAGGATATTCCACATTCAGATACTGCTCTATCTCTATTCCTTCTATTTTTTTGGTTGTGGTTTCTAGTACGCTGTGCACTTTATTAGAAAAATCCTGCTCCAGAGCACGATAATAACCTCTAACCCAATACAACTGCAAGGAAATAAAGATGACCAATGATATAGTCATCGCAAAGGACAATATTAGAATAAAACGATTATTCATCTACAATATTTTGTTAAAATATCTACTTTATTATGTATAAACAAATTTTATACCACAAATATTAGAAATAATATGTTAAAAACGAAATATTTAACAAAATATTTTTCATAAAATCTATTTTTTTTCTAATAAATCTTCATCTATGAAATACTGAATTATGGCTTTCTTCATGAGTATCTGCTGTTCATTCGCCTTTAGTTCTGGTAGATTTTCTAGGATTTTATATTTAGGCCAGCCGTCTTCATCATAACCATCAAATTTATAATAACGAAAAGGCTCCAGCAGCCTACACACAGCAATGTGTATCAGATTGATTTTATCATCTTTTGAGTATTCCTGCCAGCCGCTTCCCAGCTCCCGTATTCCTATTAAAAACAATAATATCTCTACCGGAGGATTTTTTTCTGTATCAAAATTTTTCACAAAAAATTCCTCTATTTGCTTCCAAATTTCTGCTTCATTCATGATTTTTTCTTTCTACAATTATTTTTTCCATTCATCTAGCGAAACTTTTCTCTTGGTTTCCTCTTTAATGGAATATTTTGGTGCAGACAAGCCGTGTAATAAAGCCTTGCCTATATTTTGAATTTCGATTACTTCTAGTTCGTATTCATTCCCTTGGTCATCCAGAACATATTTTTTGCCATCTCTCTGCGCATCATAATACATTCTATTTGGCTTCATGTTTTTATATAGTCCTGTTTTTATCCCATAACTACTGATACTTTCATAAATAGGAGGTACCAATATTTTTTGCTTAAATAGAGCTCCACGGAAATTCTCCTGTGTCAGTATAAAAACTCCTTTTTCACCTTCGTTTATCGCATAATAGCTTATGGGAGTAATCTCTTCGCCTTTCATATTGACCAGCCCTGCTTTTTCATCTTTTACAACATAAAACACAGATTCTGTTTCTTTATCAATATCTGAAATATCATCATATTTCAGCGGAATAATCACTTTTCCTTCTTTGTCTAAAAGAGACCATTTTCCGTTAATTTTTGCTTTAATGTATTTTTGCTCAAAGACTTCTGTTATCTCATACTTAGGCTGCACAATGGTTTCTCCATTATACACAACTCCCCAAAGCCCATTTTCCACAAAAGGCTTCATTTTGGGATAGTCTTCATAATGATAAAAAACATTTTTAGATTTTAGTTCATAACCATCTCCTAAAAAGAGTACCCAACCTTCATTATTGGTGAATTTTTCCATCAAAAGCTGGTTTTTAGTGTTCTTTCCTATTCTTACCCTATCCTTTATGACTCGCCCATAAATAAGCGGAATGTTTACACTTTCATTCTCAAAATAAACTTCCCAATATTTTCTCCTTTTTTTACCATGAAGATATCTGGTTTCTACCAAAGTCATGTCATTTCTATAAATGGGATAAGAGATTTTCAGTTTTTCATTATCCTCAAATTCAAAATCTATATAATAAGAAGGGCGAATGTCCTCTATCACATTTAACAACCTCAGCAAGTGGTTTTGATATTCCCCTTGTTGCTCTTTGTGAGGGATTGATTTTGTATAATATCTACCATTCAGAGTGGTGATATCATCAATTTTCACCATTTCCGAAACTTTGCACGAATACAAAAAACTTACTAAAATAGAGTAAAAAAGTATGTTTTTAATCTTTCGCATTCTTTATAATTTTATGTAAAGATAATTTTTTTCTTTCATCTGTCCGCTGATGTTCAAAAAATTAAACCCCAAATTATCATTAAAGAAAATCAAACTTTCTTTTCTAATTTGAGCAAAAATGCATACTCCAAAGCATCTTCCTTCAAGCTCTCGAAACGCCCAGAAGCGCCGCCATGCCCAGAAGTCATATCCGTTTTGAAAAGCAGAAGATTATTATCTGTTTTCAGTTCTCTCAGCTTGGCTGTCCATTTGGCTGGTTCCCAGTACTGCACTTGGCTGTCATGCAGTCCTGTGGTGATGAGAATATTAGGATAATCCTTAGCTTCCACATTGTCATAAGGAGAATAAGATTTCATATAATCATAATATTCCTTTTCGTTTGGATTTCCCCATTCATCATATTCTCCTGTGGTGAGTGGAATGGTCTCGTCCAGCATGGTGGTAACCACATCCACAAACGGCACCTGCGCCACGATGCCACAGAACAGCTCTGGTGCTTCATTCATCACAGCACCCATCAGAAGCCCTCCTGCACTTCCGCCCATGGCGTAGAGATGCTCTGGCGAAGTATAATTTTCTTTCACCAAAAACCTTGCTGCATCTATGAAATCATAAAAAGTATTTTTCTTGTGGAGCATTTTTCCGTCTTCATACCACTCCCGCCCTAAATATTCTCCTCCTCTGATGTGAGCAATCGCATAGACAAACCCTCTATCCAAAAGAGAAAGCCTCACGCTGGAAAACGCAGCATCCACAGTATGCCCATAGCTGCCATAGCCGTAGAGCAAGAGCGGTGTTTCAGCAGATTTTTTCGTGTCTTTGTGATAGACCAAAGAAATCGGAATGCTGGATTTCCCATCTCGCGAAGGCGCCCATACTCTTTCGGAAATATAGTTTTCGCTGTGGAACTTTCCGCCCAAAACTTCCTGCTGTTTCAGCAGTTTGGTGGTTTGAGTTTTCATATTATACTCATAGGTAGAGTTTGGTGTAGTCATGGAAACATAGCCATAGCGCAAAGTTTCGGTATCAAACTCTAAATTTAATCCGATATAAGCGGTATAAGTAGGGTCATTAAAAGGCAAATACCAGGATTTACCTGATTGGTTTTCAATGATTTTAATCTGAAGTAATCCTCTTTCTCGTTCTTCGAGAACCAAATAATTTTTGAATATCTCAAACCCTTCCAAAAGCACCTCCTTCCTGTGAGGAATCAGCTCCTGCCAATGTTCTTTTTCCGTCTGCGAAAGTGGCGTTTTCATCAGTTTGAAATTGGTGGCTTTTCCTTCATTGGTCAAAACATAAAAATCGTTCTGGTAATGTTCTACAGCATATTCCAAATTTTCTTCCCTTTTTTGGAAAAGTTTCCATTCCGCAAAAACATTATCAGCAGGGATAAATCTATGCTCATCCGAAATCGTAGAGGAACTTACGATAAAAATATATTCCAATGATTTGGTTTTGAAAACTCCTACATCAAAGGCCTCGTCTTTTTCATGGAAAACCAAAACATCTTCTTCCTGTGGCGTTCCTACCTTGTGCCGAAAAACCTGAAATGCACGAAGACTTTCATCTTTTCTGATGTAGAAAAAATGCTCATTATCATTCGCCCAGACTATTTTCCCTGTGGTGTTTTCTATCGCTTCTGAGAAGTTTTTTTCTTGTTTTAAATCCTTTATTCGGATGGTATAAATTCGCCTTCCTGTAATGTCTTCTGAATAGGCGAGAAGTATATTATCCAGCGAAACTGAAATTCCGCCCACATCATAGAAATCGTGGTTCTGAGCCAAAATATTTACATCAAGCAAAAGCTCTTCTTCGTTCTCTAATGTTTGGTGCTTTCTGTAAAAAACAGGATATTCTCCACCCTTGTGATAGCGGGTGATATACCAGTATTGATTAAAGAAATAGGGCAGACTCTCGTCATCTTCTTTATAGCGGGCTTTCATCTCTTGGAAGAGTTTCTCTTGGAGCTGTTCTGTATCCTTCATGATGAAATTACAATAGGCATTTTCCTCCTCTAAATAGGCGATGACCTCTGGGTTTTCTCTCTCATTGAGCCAGTAATAATTGTCTATTCTCTGGTCTCCGTGTATACTGAGTTTCTTTTCTATCTTTTTGGTTTGTGGCTGTTTCATTTTGGTATTTTTTAAAAATAACACCTCCCTTAACCCAAGAGAGATGTTAGTAACTAATTTATTTTAAAACAATGAAAAATCAACTTTATTTACTATTTGCAATATATTTTTCTATTGCCATAGCCATAGAAGGAGTTTCCTTTGTAGGCGCCATTACATCAACACGCAATCCTGCTTCTTCTGCTGCCAGTCTGGTTCCCTCTCCAAAAACGCCTATTTTTTTGTCTCCTTGTTTAAAATCTTCAAAATTCTTGAATAAAGATTTTATTCCCTGCGGACTGAAAAACACCAGCATATCATAATCCTTAAGTTTTACATCAGACAAGTCACTGCTTACGGTTTTGTACATCACAGCTTTTGTCCAGTCTATTCCAGAGCTATCCAAAACCTTAGGAATATCATCTCCCATCACATCAGAACACGGCAGGAGGTATTTTTCATCTGGAAATTTTTTGAACAAAGGCAGCATATCCGCCACTGTTTTCTCTCCAAAACTTATTTTTCGCTTTCTGTAAACAATATGTTTTTGTAAATAATTTGCAACAGCTTCAGATTGACAGATATATCTCATGCTGTCCGGCACTTGGAAACGAAGCTCTTCTGCCAATCTGAAATAGTGGTCTATAGCTCCTCTACTTGTGAATATTATCCCTGTATACTGTGAAATATCTATTTTCTGCTGTCTGAACTCCCTTGCATCTACTCCCGCTACTTGTATAAAAGAACGGAAATCCACCTTTATTTTTTCCCTTTTTAAAAGCTCCAAATATGGAGAAGATTCTGCACTTGGTGCTGGTTGTGATACCAATATTGACCTTACTTTCATCATTTATCCTTATAGGTTCATAAAAATACAAACTTCCAAACCGCCAGCATAGGCAAAATTTGAAGCGTGCAAATATACAAAATTTTATAATACCACTCCTCTGGCAAAGGCTTTTCTTTGTGGAGAAAATAACATATATTTTTTACAACAAAAAAGACCAATTCTGTAATTATATATATAAGGTAAGCCTGCTGCTTATCAACGCCTAAATAGTAGTGGACAATTACAGCCAGCATTATTAAAAGTGATTCTACAAAATAAAACCGCTGAGCAATGAATCCCAAAATCAGCCATTTTTTAGGTCTTGTAACCGCTCTATAAAACAATAAGGTAATGAGTGCTTTTAGTAAATAATAAGCACTTAAGATTATTATCATAAATCCTATCTTATTCGGAACCCAACCCGAAATATCATTATCCGATACATAACGAGGAACAACGGGAATATACTGAGCCAACAAAAGAGCTTGGCTGACAATAAAAACACAACTGACAAATATCCAGCTGAGCAGATTATTCTGAGCCTCTCCATAAGACTGCAAAAGATATTCCCTGAAGGAAACCTCTTTCTGTACCCAGTTAAACAAAATCAAGTATACTACTCCTAGCCCAAGAAGGGTGAAAATAACCCAATCATGGTTTTCAACGATTCTAACCACTCAAAAAAAATTTTCAACAAAAATAAGGTTTTATATTATTTTTAAACCTGAAGATTTAAAAAAGATTATATTTGCACCTTATTCTGAATGAAAAAGTTAGTTATTATCCCTACTTACAACGAGAAAGAAAATATCCGAGATATTATTTCGGCTATATTTTCTTTGGGACAAGATTTTCATGTTTTAGTCGTAGATGATTCCTCACCAGACGGCACTGCGGAGATTGTAAAAAACCTTCAAAATGAGTTTCCTGCACATCTCCATTTGAGCGTTAGAAAAGCTAAAAATGGTTTAGGAAAGGCTTATCTGCACGGCTTTGGCTGGGCGCTCCGTCACAATTATGATTATATTTTTGAGATGGATGCCGATTTCTCGCACAATCCCAATGACTTACCAAAATTATTGGAAGCCTGCCAAAATGCCGATATGTCCATTGGTTCTAGATACTGCAAGGGCGTGAATGTGGTCAACTGGCCCATGAGCAGAGTGCTGCTGTCTTATTTCGCATCGAAATATGTGAGATTCATTTTAGGAATTCCCATTCATGACACCACGGCTGGTTTTGTTTGTTTTTCGAGAAAAGCGCTGGAAAACATCGGTTTAGACAAAATCAGACTAAAAGGCTATGGTTTTCAGGTTGAGATGAAATATCGCGCATTCAAAAAAGGACTAAAATTAGTAGAAGTTCCCATTATTTTCACCGACAGAACGCAAGGAGAATCCAAAATGAATGGCGGCATCATCACCGAAGCCATATTTGGTGTTATTAAATTAAAATTAAAATCATTATTCGGAACTTTATAACTATGAAAAAAATCTTTGTAATGGTTCTTTTTCTGGCGTTATTTTCTTGTAATAATTCTGCCGAAAAACCCAAAAACCTCATCAGTAAGGAAAAACTATCAGAAGTTATAGCAGATTTTGCCATCTATGAGCAGGCCTATGTGATTCAGCCTAAAATGGACTTGGAAGATGCCAATCTTTTTGTTTTGAAAAAGCATAATATCTCGGCTCGTGATTTTAAGGATAGTTATAATTATTATATCCTTGACTCCAAAAGTCTGAATGAAATATACGACAATGCTAAAAAAATAATTTTGGAGAAAGACCCGAAAATGAATGAATATTTAAAGAAAAATAAATTCGAAAATAAACCTGAACCATAAAATATTGCTCTATGAAGAATTTTTTTGAAGTTGAAAAAAATACCACTGGAAAAGCCCGTGCAGGGAAAATCACCACAGACCACGGAGAGATACAAACTCCTATTTTTATGCCTGTGGGAACTGTGGCAAGCGTAAAAACCGTTCACCAGCGCGAGCTGAAAGAAGACATAAAAGCACAAATCATCTTAGGAAACACCTACCATCTGTATCTCCGCCCAGGGATGGAAATTATGCAGAAAGCAGGCGGGCTGCATCAGTTCATGAACTGGGACAGACCTATTCTTACCGACAGCGGCGGTTATCAGGTGTTTTCTTTGGCTGCAAGCAGAAAAATGACCGAAGAAGGCGTAAAATTCAAATCCCATATAGATGGAAGCTATCATTTTATCTCTCCTGAAAAATCAATGGAAATCCAGCGACAAATAGGAGCAGATATCTTTATGGCTTTTGATGAATGTACTCCTTACCCATGCGAATACAACCAAGCCAGAGAATCCATGGAGCTTACACACCGATGGCTGAAAAGATGTATTGACTGGACATCAGCAAATAAAGAACTCTACGGACATCAGCAGAATTTATTTCCAATCGTTCAAGGCTCTGTCTATCACGACCTTAGAAAAATCTCTGCCGAAGTCATCTCAGAAGCTGGAGCCGCAGGAAATGCCATTGGAGGGCTTTCTGTGGGAGAACCAGAAGAAATAATGTACGAAATCACAGACATCGTTACAGATATTCTCCCAAAAGAAAAACCGCGATATCTAATGGGCGTTGGGACGCCTTGGAATATCCTAGAAAGCATCGGGCTGGGAATTGATATGATGGACTGTGTAATGCCGACACGAAACGCCAGAAACGCCATGCTTTTCACTTGGAATGGTGTGATGAACATGAAAAACCAAAAATGGAAAGACGATTTTTCGCCATTGGATGAATTTGGGACAAGTTTCGTGGATAGAAAATACAGCAAGGCCTATGTAAGACATCTTTTCGTAGCGAAAGAATATTTAGCGAAACAGATTGCTTCCATTCACAACTTGGCATTTTATTTAGATTTGGTAAGAACCGCTAGAGAACATATTCTTGCTGGAGATTTTTATGAATGGAAAGACCAAATCATACCTCAGCTGAAGCAAAGATTGTAATTTTTAAATTTCAATTAAACAAATTTCCTTTATTTAAGCTATTTATTTGTTACTAGGGAGGTCTTTTTTAAACTATAATTAAATAAATTTAGCTGTTTAAAAAAAAATGTTATATTTGCTGACAAATATCATATAATTATGCTGATAGAACATCACATTGAGATCGAACATAATTTTCAGAATATTTTCTGTGAAAAGTCTTTTGAGGAATGTCTTTCAGAAGAGGATTTCCAGAGATATTTAGATGAAAAGAAAGTTATCTCTATTCCAAAAGGCAAGTTAGTTTTCGCTGAAGGTGAGATGCCAAAGGGCGTTTTTTTCATACAAAAAGGCGCGATAAAACTCTATAAAATGGGGTTTAATAAGAAACAGCAGATTCTACGCTTCGCGAAAGAAGGTGACCTCATCGGTTATCGTTCACTACTTTCAGAGGAGGAATTTGGTGCATCAGCAGAAGCTATGTCTCCTGTGCAGGTAACTTTCATTTCTGGAGAGATTTTTCATAAGCTGCTTATGTCTAATCCAAAGCTGTCCTACGCCATGCTTCAGAAGATTTCTTGTGAATTAGGAGAGTATTCTAACACCATCACGCTCCTTGCACAAAAAACTGTAAGAGAAAGACTCGCTGAGATTCTTCTTTTACTGGAACTTAAGCTAGGAACTGATCCAGAAGGTTTTATAAAAATTTCTTTAACAAGAGAAGAAATATCTAACCTGATAGGAACCGCTACAGAAAGCGCCATCAGACTTATTTCTGAGTTTAAAACTGATCAGCTGATAGAGGTTGAAGGAAGAAATATAAAAATACTAGACCACAATAGATTGAGAAAACTGGGTCATGTAGATTATAATTAAAATTTTACAAAATAGGCTTTTGCCTATTTTTTTATGTATTTTTGTCTTTTACATTTAAAAATAAAAACTATGTCTGTACATTCTGAAATAAAAAAAATAACCACAGAAACCATCCGAAAAATGAAACAGGATGGTGAGAAAATATCCATGCTCACAGCTTATGACTTTACAACTGCCAGAATGCTGGATGCTGGTGGAATAGACACTATCTTGGTGGGGGATTCTGCTGCTAATGTAATGGCTGGATATGACACCACCCTGCCTATTACCCTTGACCACATGATTTATCATGCACAGAGTGTAGTGAGAGGGATAAAAAGAGCTTTGGTGGTGGTAGATTTACCTTTTGGTTCTTACCAATGTAATCCTGACAAAGCCCTAGATTCCGCTATCCGAATTATGAAAGAAACAGGAGCTAGCGCCATCAAACTAGAAGGCGGAATCGAAGTGGCGGACTCTATCAAAAAAATCGTGAATGCTGGGATTCCTGTAATGGGCCACCTTGGACTTACTCCGCAGAGTATCAATCAGTTCGGAAGTTACAAACTCAGAGCTAAAGAAGATGCCGAAGCCCAAAAACTAATCGAAGATGCTAAATTATTAGAGAGTTTAGGTTGTTTTTCTTTAGTTTTAGAGAAAATCCCTAGCCAGTTGGCTAAACAAGTTACAGAGAGCATTTCCATTCCTACTATCGGTATCGGAGCGGGTGTTCACTGTGATGGGCAGGTATTAGTTTATCAAGATATGGTGGGAATGAATGAAGGCTTCAAACCTAAATTTTTAAGAAAATATCTTGACCTTTATTCTGAAATCACCTCAGCTGTGGGACAATTTGTAAAAGATGTGAAAGAACAAAACTTCCCTAATGAAAATGAAAGCTACTAAATCCATATTAAAAAGCAAATGGAGTCTGTTCCTTGCTTTTTTATTTAGCTCCTCACTTGCCCATGCTCAGAACACTTCATATACGATGATTAGTGCAGGATACGCTTACCAAAATCAAAGTTTTGGAGAAGTGGGCGGAAAAATTTTATTTACCCAAAAGGACACTGATAATGTGGCTTTTCGCGTCGGTGCATCTGCTCTGATGGGAGCTACAAATGGTAAATTTGCAATAATGCCAAAAGTCCACGGAGATATTTTATTCAATCCTAGAAAAGAAGTCTATGTTGCCCATGCCTATTACTACATGGCTGGAGTGGAGGCTACTACCAAGCATTTTGCGCCTTATCTAGGGATAAGTTTGTTTGGATTATTTGATATTACTGCTGGGTATGCTTTTTCGTATCCGAACCAAACGCTTCATGGAAAAGAGTTAAAAGGATTTCGTTTAGGAGTTACTTTCAACATGCCGACAGAACTTTTCAAGAACTCAAGCAATAAACCTAAAGGATAATTTTTCCAGTAAAAAATTTGCTTTTTCAGTGTATTTTTATTTACTTTGTAATATAGTTTATTAAAAATTCTAAATTACATGAGGTAAAATTCTACATTTTCAATAATTGATATAATGGGAGAGGATTCGTCTTCTCTGTAAAAAATGTAGAGTTATGAAAATATCTGACAGTTGCCTCATATCACAATATCAAAAAGGTGATGAACAGGCTTTAGAAAAGTTAATTCAGAAACACCAACAGGACTTATTTTCTTTCATTTTTTATAAAGTGAAAGATGAAGATCTAGCAAATGATTTTTTCCAAGATACTTTTATAAAAATCATCATCAAACTAAAAGAAGGGAAATACACAGAGGAAGACAAATTCATCCTCTGGGCTAAAAGAATTGCTTCTAATCTAATCATAGACCATTTCCGTGCAAAATCTAGACATATCACCGTGTCTGAGACATCTTACATGGATGATGAATTTTCTATTTTTGACACCATTAAGGAAACGGATTTCAATGTTGAGGAACAGCTGATCCTCAGCCAGATACACGAGGATTTAAAAAATATCATCGTATTTCTTCCTGAAAATCAGCAGGAAATCATCAAAATGCGTTTCTATGATGAACTGACATTCAAAGAGATAGCAGAGCTGACAAATACAAGCATCAATACTACTCTCGGCAGAATGCGCTACGCCCTGATGAACATTAGAAAAATAATTGCAGAAAATAAAATTGTTTTAACATCATAATAATTAACAGTTTTTTTTCGTTCGAGAAATAAAAGTAAATATCTCACCTATGAAAAAAAACTACAATTTTGCTAAAATTGTACTTATGCCCAAAAAGAAAACCATAGAT
The DNA here is from genome assembly GCA_963521545.1 of uncultured Flavobacteriaceae bacterium. Lineage (GTDB taxonomy): Bacteria > Bacteroidota > Bacteroidia > Flavobacteriales > Weeksellaceae > JABCPE02. The sequence continues at coordinate 14,916 of CAUQVP010000034.1, forward strand.
TTTATTCTGAATTTTTCTAAAAGTATTAGTGCAATTAGTTTAAACAAGATGGATTTTATTGCCTTCAAAAATTAACAAAAAACTCCTTTTTAAAAGGAGTTTTTATTTTTTATTCTCTTCTAAAAGAGGTTCTATGTATTGTCTGTCATTGCTGAGGCGCGGGACTTTATTCTGCCCGCCCAACTTCCCACGAGATGCCATCCAGTCGTAGAAGAGATTGGTTCTCGCTTTATGGATAATCGGCGGTTTCAGAGTCATGTTATTGTATCTTTTTGCCTCATAATCAGAGTTTAAGGATTTCAGCGTTTCATCAAAGATTTCAGAAAAACGCCCAAAATCATTTGGCTCTGTGGAAAACTCTATCATCCATTCGTGGCTGCCAGATTCACCATCTTTCATATAGACTGGCGCACCTGTGTAATCTGTGATTTTCGCATTGGTTTCTTGGCAAGCCTTAGAGAGGGCTGTTTCCACATTGTCTATCATCAGTTCTTCGCCAAATGCATTGATATAATGTTTGGTTCTTCCCGAAATTTTAAACCTAAACGGCTTCAAATCTGTGAATCTTATTGTATCGCCTATCAGATAGCGCCAAAGCCCTCCATTAGTAGTGATAACGACTGCGTAATTTTTCCCTAATTCTACATTTTCCAGCGAAACAGCTTTTGCATTTTCTGTCCCAAAAGTATCCATCGGGATAAATTCATAGAAAATCCCATAATCCAGCATAAGGAGCATTTCGTCACTGCCAAATCGGTCTTGAATTCCAAAAAATCCTTCCGAAGCATTATAAATTTCATAATAACGGATATCCCTGCCTATCAGCTGTTTATACTGCTCTCTGTACGGCACAAAACTAATCCCGCCATGGAAAAACACTTCCAGATTTGGCCAGACTTCAGAAATAGATTTCTTCCCTGTGTCTTTCAAAACCCTTTGCAGAAGCACCATCATCCAACTGGGAACTCCCGTGAGGCTTCCCACATCTTTGTTTTTTACTTCCGAAACTATGGCTTTTAGTTTGGTTTCCCATTCAGACATGAGAGAAACTTCTCTGCTCGGTGTGGTGGTTCTCTCTACCCAAAAAGGCAGATTTTCTATCAAAATCGCTGATAAATCGCCGAATTTCGTTCCAAAACTTTCATAAAGCTTGGCACTTCCGCCTAATCTTAGATTTTTAAATTTAAATAAATTGCTGTCTCTATGATTGTTAATATAAATCGCCAAAAGGTCTTTCCCTGCCTTATAGTGGCAGTTTTGGAGACTTTCATCCGAAATTGGGATGAATTTGCTCTTCGCATTAGTCGTTCCAGATGATTTCGCGAAATGCTTTATTTTACCAGGCCAAAAAACATCAGGATTTCCCTGTCTCGCCTTCTCGATAAAAGGTTCAAAATCCTCGTATGACACAATAGGAACCTGCTTATTGAAATCCTCATAAGACTTAATTTCTTCAAAGTGATGAAGTTTCCCATATTCCGTATTTTTCGCTTGGGAAAGCAGGGAAAACAAAACTCTCTGCTGAGTCTCGATAGGATACTCGATAAACTGGTTGATTCCTTCCATTCTTCTGAGAATGAAAAGATTGAATATTTTATTTAAAATAGAATCAAAAGCCATAGTGACAAAGGTAAGAATATTTTAAAATTTCTGCCCTATTTATCCATTTCTTTGTATCCCACATCTACGAGATAGAGTCCGTGTGCGGGAGCGGAGGCACCTGCTTTATTGCGGTATTTGGCTTGGATAATGTCATGCAGGTCTGTTGGTTTTATTTTTTCTAAACCTACCTCCACCAATGTTCCCACGATAGCCCTGACCATATTTCTCAAAAA
>CAUQVP010000035.1:0-16078 GCA_963521545.1 uncultured Flavobacteriaceae bacterium
ATTTTTCATTAAAAGCACCATTCCAGCACTTTATACCAAATTCCCAAAGTGAAAAACCCGACAATAATGCTGATTCCGATAATCATATTGGTAAGTTTGGTATTGAGTTTAAACTGCTCAGCGATGACACTGGACATTACCAAAGTAGGCATCGCAGATTCAAAAACTGTGATTTTTACTAAACTTTCTTTCAGTCCCAAAACAAGTCCCAAAACCAAAATCAAAGCAGGGCTAATCAATAATTTATAAAACATCGACATGGAAATTTGACTCATCAGTTTTTTCCAGCCGTTAAATTTCAACTGCAATCCTATCGAGAACAAAGCCAAAGGCGCCACCGTTCCAGACAGCTTATTAAAAAGCGGTTCGACAGGAGAAAGGTCTATAAAAGAGGATAAAACTAATGCTGTAATACATCCGATAAATGGCGGAAATGTAAAAAGTCTTTTGAGCAGGAATTTAGCGCTTATGGTGTTATTGTTTCCACCTTGCAGAGCAGTGATGATGCCCAGTGTAGAAAGGGTAAGAAACATGGCTTGGTCGCAGATAATCGCGATGCTCAAATATTCCTCTCCATAAAAAGCAGAAACCAGCGGAAAACCAATAAACGAAGTGTTACTGTATCCACTTGCCAGCTGCAAGGTGCTTGTAGAACGGTTGGAATAGTTTTTTAGTTTTGAATAATATTGTATAAATAAATACGCTCCCAATGCCAAAACTACCATACTAGCCGCAGGATAGAGTATTTCCAGCGACCACTCTATTTTCGGAATATATTTAAAGGAAATAGAGGGCAGCGCGATGTAAAGTATCCAAGTATTGATTCCTTTGTGAGCATCTGGGTGAATGGATTTAGTTGCCTTAAAGACCATTCCCGCCACAATGCACAATATGATTAAAATAAAATTATCCATTTTAATTATTTATAGGACTTTTTCTACGCTTCGGCTATTTTATTAGCAAGCTGTCCACAGGCGGCATCGATGTCTCCTCCTCTGCTTCGGCGGATCATCGTAGTGATTCCGTTCTTCTCTAACTGACGAACATAGTTTTCTGTGGCCTCAGGGTTGCTGCGGTCATATTTTCCGTTGCCAATGGAATTATATTCTATCAAATTCACCTTTGTAGGCACTTTTTTACAGAATTTTATCAGGGCTTTTATATCTTCATCTTTATCGTTTATGCCTTTCCAAATGCAGTATTCCAAAGTAATGATAGAGCCAGTTTTAGAATACCAGTATTGCAGGGCTTCTATGATGTCCGTCAGCGGGAAATTTTCAGAAAAAGGCATGATTTCATTTCGTTTTTCTTCAATCGCAGAATGCAGCGAAAGCGCCAGTTTCACCTTTAAATCTTCATCCGCCAACATTTTTATCATCTTCGGAATTCCAGAAGTAGACACGGTAATTCTCCTTGGAGACATGCCCAAACCATCGGGTTGAGTGATTTTTCTGATGGCTTCCACTACATTTTTGTAGTTCATCATAGGCTCGCCCATTCCCATGAATACGATATTAGAGAGAGGCCTATCAAAATAAAGTCTGCTCTGCTTGTCTATCAAAGCCACTTGATCCACTATCTCTGCCACCTCTAAGTTTCTCATTCTTTTGAGTTTGGCAGTAGCGCAAAACTCACAGTTTAGAGAGCATCCTACCTGCGAGGAAACACAGGCGGTTGTCCGTGTTTCTGTAGGGATTAAAACACTTTCTACCAAAAGCCCATCATGGAGTTTTACACCGTTTTTTATGGTTCCGTCTGAACTTCTTTGGAGTTTGTCTACCGAGATAGGATTTATCGTATATTCCTCAGAAATCCTTTGGCGAAGTTCTTTGGAGAGGTTAGTCATTTCCTCAATAGAATGAAGATTTTTAGACCAAAGCCAGTCATAGACCTGTTTGGCACGAAATGGTTTTTCTCCCAAAGAAACAAAATATTCTTTGAGCTGGTCTAAACTGAGCGTTCTGATATCTTTCATTCTATTTGATTGTTTTTAAGATAAAAAAGCCTTTTGATTAGGCTTTTTGAAATGATTATTTATGTTTTATGACTAATTCTTCTTTGGAGATTCTCACCTTTTTCATCGGTGCCAGCCAGTCGTTTTCGCGGTCAGCATAGCCTACATACATCAGCACCACGCTTTTCAGCCCGAGTTTCTCCAAGCCGAGGACTTTATCAAAATTCTCATGGTCAAATCCCTCCACAGGCGTGGAATCTATTTTGAGTTCCGCCGCTTGTGCAAGTGCCATTCCTAGGGCTATGTATGCTTGTCTCGCTGCATGTTCAAAATTTCGGACAGGTTCACGCTCTGCAAAGCGTTCCTTTAGCATATCCGTGTATCTCGCATATCGCCCACGAGGAAGCCCTCGTTCATCGGTGATAAGGTTATACATCTCATCTATTCTCTCAGGTGTATAATTGTCCCACGCAGCAAAGGCGATGATGTGCGAACATGCCATAATTCCTTTTGGGTTTAAAGCACCTTCTACCAGTTTTTGTTTAGTTTCTTGGTCATCTATTACGATGATTCTGAAAGGCTGCAGCCCAGAAGAAGTAGGTGCAAGGCGGATGGCTTCTATAATTTTGTCTATGTCCTCTTGTGGGACTTTCTTTCCCTCTTGATAGGTTTTTGTGGCATAGCGCCATTTTAAATCATCTAAAAGCATTGTTTAGTTTTTTTAGGGTTAATTTCTTTAAAATTAAATGATAAGCATCGCATCACCATAAGAATAAAACTTGTACTCATTCTTAATGGCTTCTTCGTAAGCGTGCATCACGAAATCCTTTCCTGCAAAAGCAGCAATCATCATCAGTAAAGTAGATTTCGGTGTATGGAAATTGGTAATCATAGCATTAGCCACGCCAAATTCATACGGCGGATAGATGAATTTATTAGTCCATCCATGGTATGCAGACACTCTTTTGTTAGAAGAAACAGAGGTTTCCAGTGCTCTCATGGTAGTAGTTCCCACGCAGCAAATTCTTCTGTTTTCCTCCACAGCTTTATTGATGATTTCAGCATTTTTTTCATCTATAATGGCTTCTTCGCACTCCATTTTGTGTTTAGAAATATCCTCCACCTCTATCGGGTTAAATGTTCCTAAACCTACATGAAGCGTAACTTCTGCAAAGTTAATCCCTTTGATTTCCAGCCTCTTCATAAGGTGTTTAGAAAAGTGAAGTCCAGCTGTAGGAGCTGCCACCGCACCTTCTACTTTGGCGTAGATAGTCTGGTATCTTTCGGCATCTTCTGGCTCTACTGCTCTTTTGATGTATTTAGGAAGTGGAGTTTCTCCCAGTTCTTTTAGTTTTTGACGAAATTCTTCGTAACTACCATCAAATAAGAATCTTAGCGTTCTTCCACGGGAAGTCGTATTGTCAATTACTTCTGCCACCAAAGATTCATCTTCGGTAAAGAAAAGTTTATTCCCTATTCTTATTTTTCTTGCAGGATCTACCAAAACATCCCAAACACGGGTTTCGCGGTCAAGTTCTCTAAGTAGAAAAACTTCTATTCTTGCTCCTGTTTTTTCTTTGTTTCCGTATAGTCTTGCAGGGAAAACCTTAGTATTATTAAAGATAAATAAATCTCCATCATCGAAATAATCAATCACATCTTTGAACAGTTTATGCTCTATGGTTTCAGTTTTTCTATTGAGAACCATTAGTTTTGCTTCGTCTCTGTGTTCTGATGGATGTTCAGCCAAAAGGTGTTCTGGCAAATGGAAATTAAAATTAGATGTTTTCATTTGAATAAAATTTACGGATTTTATATTTTTTTAAATTAAAATAAGTCGGCAAATATACAATCTTAAAATGCCTTTGTCAAGTTTTATTTTTATCAACGCTCCAAACCGCCTTTAAATACGCACTAAAATCAATTTGTTTTTTAAGAAAGATATTCCAAAATCTTTTTCCAGTCTTCTAATTTTTTATCAAGAGAAATAGTATGCAATGGACTTGTCGACGGCAAAAGTATAATAGGCAAATGAAAATCTGAGCCTAATAATTTGATGAGATTTTTATAAGATTTTTGACCATTGCAGAAAACCGCCTTTATATTAGAGTATTTTTCCAGCAAATCAGGGATTTGATTGGCTGTTTCGTTCTTGATTTTCACATCTTGGCTCCCTTCCCTTTCGCAGCTCTCGATGGTGTCCCAAAGTGCGATATGATATTTTTCTAAAAGCTCTAATCTATCTTGATAATCAGCAGAAAACTCCTCCCCAAACATACAAAATAATAATTTCCAAAAATGATTCTGAGGATGCGCATAGTATTCTTGTTTCTCCAAAGATTTAACCCCAGGGATAGAACCTAGAATCAGGATTTTAGATTTTTTTGATATTATTGGAGGGAAAGACTGAATTCTAAACTGCATTTTTATATAAATTATAAACAAAATTAAGTTTTTTCGGCTGAAAAATATTTATAATTTCACTTCTATTTTGTAGATTTGCCATTCAATTTTTTAATACTATGATAAAAATAACTTTTCCAGACGGCAATCAGCGTGATTTTAACAGAGGAGTAACTCCTTTGGAAATTGCCAAATCAATTAGCGAAGGTCTTGCGAGAAATACCATCTCTGCATTAGTAGATGAAAAACAAGTAGAAGTTTCTACCCCTATCACGGAGGATGCCACGGTTCAGTTATTAACATGGAATGACGATATGGGTAAAAAGGCCTTTTGGCACTCTTCTGCCCATGTTTTAGCGCAGACTATTTTGGATTTTTATCCTAATGCGAAGCTTACCATTGGTCCTGCCATAGAAAACGGATTTTACTATGATGTGGATTTTGATGGAGAAATTCTTTCTGAAAAGGATTTTGAAAAAATTGAGAAAAAAATGCTGGAAAATGCAAAAAAAGATTCAGCTTTTAGAATTTATCCAGTATCCAAAGCAGATGCACTGAAAGAATATGCTGATAATCCATTCAAAAAGGAATTAGTAGAAAACCTTACTGATGGAGAAATCACTTTCGTGACTCATGATAATTTCACAGACCTATGCCGTGGAGGGCATATTCCTAGCACAGGACTTATCAAAGCTGTAAAAATCCTAAATGCAGCAGGAGCATACTGGCGAGGAGACGAAAAAAATAAGCAGCTTACCAGAGTTTATGGTATTTCTTTCCCAAAACAAAAAGAACTTACCGAATATTTGGAAAGATTAGAAGAAGCAAAACGCCGTGACCACAGAAAACTAGGTAAAGAATTAGGAATTTTTGCCTTCTCTGAAAAAGTAGGTGCAGGGCTTCCTCTTTGGCTTCCAAAAGGTGCTGCATTAAGAAAAAAATTAGAAAATTTCCTTTCTGAAGCACAGAAAAAAGCAGGATATGAATTCGTAATTTCGCCGCACATCGGTCACAAAGACTTGTATGTAACTTCTGGACATTACGAAAAATACGGAGCAGATTCATTCCAGCCAATAAAAACTCCACACGAAGGAGAAGAATTTTTATTAAAACCGATGAACTGCCCTCACCACTGCGAAATATACAAAACAAGCCAATGGTCTTATAAAGATTTACCGAAGAGATTTGCAGAATTCGGAACAGTATATAGATATGAGCAAAGTGGTGAATTACACGGACTTACCAGAGTAAGAGGCTTTACTCAGGATGATGCTCACCTATTCTGTACTCCAGACCAGTTATTATCTGAGTTTAAAGGAGTTATAGACTTGGTGTTGTATGTATTCAGCAGCCTTGGATTTGCTGATTTTACGGCTCAAATTTCATTAAGAGACCCTGAAAATAAGCAAAAATACATCGGTTCTGATGAAAACTGGGAAAAAGCAGAAAATGCAATCATTACCGCTGCTAAAAATAAAGGATTAAATACCGTGGTAGAATACGGGGAAGCTGCATTCTACGGGCCAAAACTAGATTTCATGGTGAAAGATGCCTTGGGAAGAAGCTGGCAGCTTGGAACAATCCAAGTTGATTACAACTTGCCAGAGAGATTTGACCTTTGGTATACAGGAAGTGATAATGAGAAACACAGACCTGTAATGATTCACAGAGCACCATTTGGTTCTATGGAGCGTTTTATAGCTATTTTACTAGAAAACACAGCGGGAGATTTCCCACTTTGGCTGGCTCCAGAGCAGTTTACAATCCTTCCAATTAGTGAAAAATATGTAAATTATGCAGAAAAAGTTTCACAATTGCTGGAAATTAACGATATTTGCGGTCTGATTGACAAAAGAAATGAAAAAACGGGTAAAAAAATCCGTGATGCAGAATTAAACAAACTGCCATTTATGCTGGTTGTAGGAGAAAATGAAGAGGCTGAGGGAACTGTTTCTGTGAGAAAGAGAGGCGAAGGAGATTTAGGAACGATGAGCATAGAAGATTTCATCGCTTACTTTAAAAAAGAAGCGGCTTTGTCTTCAGATATTAAATAAGATATTAACCATTAAAATTTAAAGCGATAGCACTAAAGAAAATTAACAACAGAGGTCCGATGCGAAAGCCTGCACAGGAAGATGCGCATCAGATTAACGACAAAATCAGAGCCAAGGAGGTTCGTTTGGTCGGTGATAATGTAGAACCTGGTGTCTACCCTACTTCTGAAGCTTTGAAAATGGCTGAGGAACAGGAATTGGATTTGGTAGTAATTTCGGATAAAGCAGAGCCTTTTATCTGCCGTATCTTGGATTACAAAAAGTTCCTTTATGAACAAAAGAAAAAACAAAAGGAGCTGAAAGCCAAACAGGTAAAAGTGGTGATAAAGGAAATCCGTTTCGGTCCTCAGACAGATGAACACGATTTCCAATTCAAGAAAAAACACGCTGAAAAATTCTTGGAAGAAGGTTCTAAACTAAAAACTTATGTATTCTTCAAAGGAAGATCAATAGTTTTTAAGGATCAAGGAGAAATACTACTTCTAAAACTTGCCCAAGAGCTGGAGCATGTAGGAAAAGTAGACCAAATGCCTAAATTAGAAGGAAAAAGAATGATAATGCTAATGAGCCCGAAAAAGGCTAAATAGTTTTATCTTTCAGTAAAATAAGATATTGATAACAAATAACATAAAAGAAGTAAAAAAATGCCAAAATTAAAAACGAAATCAGGTGCTAAGAAGCGTTTTGCTCTTACTGGAACAGGTAAAATCAAAAGAAAAAATGCTTTCAAAAGCCACATCTTGACTAAAAAAGAAACTAAGAGAAAGAGAAATCTTACTCAGACTTCTTATGTTGCTAGTGTGGACGAGAAAAGCGTTTTAAAGCAATTAGCAATTAAGTAGTTTTTATAAATCATTTCGGTTTATAAGAATTTTATTCAAAAAAGTTTAACCCTGAAACGGTGCCACTAAGAGAATTCTATGTAATTCCGCCCTTTTCAAAAAAACAAATTAATTAAATTATGCCAAGATCAGTAAATACTGTAGCGTCTAGAGCGCGCAGAAAAAAAATCTTAAAACAAGCTAAAGGTTTCTTCGGAAGAAGAAAAAATGTTTGGACTGTTGCGAAAAACGCAGTAGAAAAAGCAATGCAATATGCCTACAGAGGCAGAAAAGAGAAAAAGAGAAATTTCAGAAGTCTTTGGATCACGCGTATCAATGCGGGAACTAGACAATACGGAATGTCTTACTCTCAGTTCATGGGAGCTCTTAAGAGAAACAACATCGAGCTAAATAGAAAAGTATTGGCTGATTTAGCAATGAATCATCCAGAAGCATTCAAAGCTGTTGTAGATCAAGTAAAATAAATGTTGAATCGCGTTTTTTGTTATCAATAAAAGAAATCCAGGTTATTATTAATCTGGATTTTTTATAAAATATTAAAACAAAATGAAGCTAAAATTTTTAGGAACAGGAACTTCTCAAGGCGTTCCGATAATCGGTTCTGATGATCCTGTCTGTCTGTCTTCTGACCCAAAAGACAAAAGGCTGCGAAGTTCTGCTCTGATAACCACCGAGACAAATGAGAAAATACTGATAGACTGCGGACCTGATTTCAGACAGCAGATGCTTACCAATGGAGAGAACAACATAGACGCAGTGCTTCTCACACACGAGCATAATGACCATGTAATCGGGCTGGATGACCTGCGTCCCATTATTTTCAGGAGACAGAAAAATATTCCTATCTATTGTCTAGAAAGGACTGCGGAAGAAATAAAACAACGATTTCCCTATGCTTTCAGCGAGGTAAGATATCCTGGAGCTCCAAGTTTTGATATCCATCTGATAGACAGCGATTTTACAATAGATAATACCAAAATCACGCCGATACATGTTTTTCACAATCAGCTGCCTATAATTGGTTTTAAGGTAAAAAAATTGGCTTATATAACGGATGCAAGCTCTATCCCTGATTCAGAAATGGAGAAACTGCTAAATCTGGATTTCTTGATTATCAACTGTCTTAGAAAAGAGGAAAAGCATCCTGCACACTTCATTTTGCCAGATGTTTTGGAATTGGTAAAAAAGCTAAAACCAAAGAAAACCTACCTGACACACATCAGCCATAAAATAGGTTTTTATGAACAGACAGAGGCTGAACTCCCTGATGATGTTCATCTGGCATATGATGGTTTAGAAATTAATTTCTAAAAATATATTGATTTTTTTTGCTGTTATGAAAATAATGTCTATATTTGCACCCGTAAGATTTGAGTAGGCCCAGATGGCGGAACTGGTAGACGCACTGGACTCAAAATCCAGCGCCGCAAGGCGTGCCGGTTCGATTCCGGCTCTGGGTACAATAAAAGAGTTAAGTGCTTTATTAGCATTTAACTCTTTTTGCTTTTAGATAATATCATTTCTATTCAATTAATATCATTTCGCAATAAAATGAAAAAATCCATAACTTTACTTTTTATCCATTTACTTTTGATTTATCAGCCTTTATTTTCCCAATCCAAAATGAATATCTATGAAATTGGGAAGGGAGAAATACTTTCAAAACCGTATATAAATATCACATACCTTTATGATGATTTATTGACTGCTGTCCCATTTACAGATGGTGTAGAAAATTATGATTGGAGTAATCTCACGGGGGTTATTGATTTCAATGAAAATGTAATAGTACCTTTCAAATATCGTAATATCAGGCTATTGAAAGACTACTATATATCTGATGAACAGTCTACTCGTAAAATAGTTGCCGTTAGTACAGGAACTTTACCTACTCTATATCAGCTGACAAAGACTGAATTTAAACAACTAGCACCTTTTGAAGGTGTCAACTTTTATAACATACCTATCAATGATGACATTGTATTTACAGCTGAGACCTTTCTTTTTACAAATCATATCTTCAACCTGAGCACCAAAGAACACATTGCGGTAAAGTTTGAATTAGATTCTGTCCTAAACAAAAATTTATTAACATTCCGTTCAAAGCGTAAAAAGGGAATCATAAACCTTAAAGGACAAGTGGTAGTACCTGCAGACTATTATGCAATATATCGTTTAAATGATTCTTTTATCGAGATAAACAAAGGTGAAAGGGGGGATAGTATTGGTGTACTTGATAAGAATGCTAATGTTGTGATACCACCAATATTCAGTGCGGTAACAAAAGGATACAACAGATTTTTCGTGAGAGCTTTTAATCATAAAACTCCATTAAAACTATCAGATGAAGTAATAAAGCGGGTAAGTAATTGGTCACTTAAATGGAATAACTCGAAAGAGAAAATGTACTCTCTTAACAAAAAACAAATACAACAGCTTGGTTTGGTAGGGGCTTTTGATTTTAAGGGAAATCTTGTAATTCCTTTTGACTATGATTATTTAGAAAAAGGTATTGGATCAGAAATCATAGCAAGTAAAAATGAACAGATAGGCATCATTACCGAAAACGGTAAAGAAGTAATGGGTTTTAAATACAAAAAAATTTCAACAGCATTCAATAACTTATATATTGCCAATCTGAACGACAAATACGGATTGTTTAGCAGCAAAGGAAAGCAGCTTCTTAGTTGTATTTATGATGATATTTTTGCTATTAGTTCAAATAAAGCATTAGTCTTAAAACAAGGAAAATGGTTCTTGTTTGACAGCAAAACATCTAAAATGACAAATACAGAATTTACAGGAGCAGACAAATTAGGTTATATGGATAGGATGTCTATTCCTTTCTCTTTCTTCAGAGATAAGAAACCTTATGCAGATACCTACTTTTTGCTTATAAGAAATGGAAAGTATGGAGTGATTGATCATCAGCTGAATGTTCTTATTCCTCCAACACATGATAAAGAACCAATATTTTATGTTGATAAACACTTTACTTTTGGTAGTATTTACTCGAATGAAAAGACTTTTTTATATACTAGAAAAGGGATTCCTATGGAAGGGATGAAAGCCATTTTTTATACATATGATTCTTCAAAATTTCCTAATACCATTATATGTAAAAAAGGAGAGAAGTATGGCGTCATTGATATGGATGGGAAAGAGCTTATCCCTTTCGTATATTCATTTATTCAGAACATAGATGAGAAGAGGTTTATTGTAACTTATTAAATTGATTTACATAAAAATAGAGGGAACTGTTTTATCATAGTTCCCTCTATTTTGTTATATTCTTCGATTTCTTAATTCAAGATATCATTTTTCAATTTTTACTTAAATAATCAAATTATAGAACAAAATATATTTATAACTTTATTCCGTTACTCATCATAAGAATTTGGGAAATCTGTTTTCAGTTCATCTACTGATGCCATTACTTTTTTAGAGAGGGATTCTTGATAGTTTTCTAATTTGTCAGCAATTTCAGGATTTGATACCGCTAAAATTTTAGTTGCCAAAATTCCTGCATTCATGGCTCCGTTTAGCGCCACCGTAGCAACAGGAATTCCAGAAGGCATCTGCAAAATGGACAAAACACTATCCCAGCCATCTATGGAATTACTTGACAAAATAGGCACACCTATCACTGGCAAAGTGGTACAACTTGCCACCATCCCAGGCAAATGGGCTGCTCCTCCTGCTCCTGCTATGATTACACTTACTCCTCTTTTTTTAGCCGTTTTTGCGTAGTCCAGCATTCGTTCTGGAGTTCTATGCGCAGAAACTATGGTAACCTCGTAGGGAACTCCCAATGATTGTAAAAAATCTACTGCCTGATGCATAATCGGGAAATCACTTTTACTTCCCATAATAATTCCTACCATATTTTGATTGATTTTAAAATAAATTTAATTAACTTTACAAACGAAAAATTTAAACATTCCAAAGATAAAAAATTAACCTTTAAAACGAAAAACTAATTTTCCTGAGATGAAAAACATGAAACTTACATTCGCTATTTTGGCCATTGCTATCATCTGGGGGACTTCGTTTTTGGGTATTAGATTGGCTGTGGAGACTATTCCTCCGCTGTATGTGGCAGGTATCCGGCATGTGTTGTCAGCTATTATTTTGGGTGTTTATTTGTCCTTTACAGGAAAACTAAAATGGATAGGCTGGGAAAACCTAAAAGTCCAGTTGATACTTTCTACTTGTATTCTTATCATAACCAATGGACTTACCACGATTGCCGAAGAGCATGTTTCCAGTAGTTTGGCATCTCTGATTAGTTCTTGTTCGCCTATTTTAATATTTATCGGGAGTGTTTTGTTTAGAATGCAGCAGTTTACATTAAAATCTGTTCTTGGGATTTTATTGGGCTTTTCTGGAATTATCTTAATTTTCTGGGATGGATTGGCAGATTTGGCTAATCCTGATTACCGCAAAGGGATGATTTACCTATTCCTTGCTATTTCTGGAAATGCTACGGGAGCTCTTTACATCAAAAAAACAAACTACAAAAGCACTAATATTTTATTAAGTCTTTTTTATCAATTTGTCTTTGCGGGAGTGGTGCAGATTATGAGTGCTTTGGTTTTAGGAGAGGAATTTACGCCAGAAATATGGAGTATGAAAAGCGTTATAGCTATGTTCTCGCTTACGATTTTTGCTTCTATTATCGCTTATTTAGCATATATCTATGCACTGAGCCAAATTTCCGCTGTGAAAGTTTCAATGATTTCTTATGTAAATACCATTATTGCGATCTTTTTAGGTTGGCTGATAGCTGATGAGCCTGTGGATTCTAATTTTGTTATTGCTGCGTTTTTGATTATTTTAGGAATATTTATAACGAATTATCATCCAGATATGTTTAAAACAAAAAAGCATTAGAATATTCTAATGCTTTTTTGATATCACTCTAATCATTGATTTTATCGTGGTTAGTTTTTCTAACAGTTCTTCCCTACTATCCGCCAAAATGTTAATATGTCCCATTTTACGCCCAGGTTTGGTTTCTGTTTTTCCGTATAGATGAACATAGGTTTTGGGCAGTTTTAAAACCTCTTCTAAGCCTTCATAATAGGCTTTTCCTTGGTAGCCCTCCTCTCCTACAAGATTAAACATTCCGCTGTATTTATCGGCATCTGTGTCTGCCAGTGGAAGATTTTTTACCACTCGGTACATCTGCTCGAACTGGGAGTTACTATTTCCTTCCTGCGTGAGATGTCCGCTGTTATGCAGTCTTGGAGCCGTTTCATTGACCCAGACTTTTCCATTTTTATCCAAAAATAATTCTATCGCAAAAAGCCCAGAAGAGGCCATCGCTTGAATGAATTTTCTGACAATTTCATCAATTTGACTTTGAATTTCATCAGAAATTTCACTTGGACAAATATTAAAATCCAATAGATTTAATCGCGGATTAGCAACCATCTCCGTGACAGGAAAAACTTTGACTTCTCCCCTGTCGTTTTTAGCAACAATTACAGAAAGTTCCTTTTCTATATCCACCAAAGCTTCTAGCACGGACGGCGCATTCCAGAGGTTTTCCAGCTCCTTTTCGCTGCGAATCACCTGAACGCCCTTTCCATCATAGCCGCCAGTATTTAGTTTTTGAACAAAAGGCAAAGGAAAATTTACTTCCGATTTATTTCGAATAACCTGAAAATCAGGACTTGGGATTTCGTTTTTTTGATAAAATTCTTTCTGTAGTATTTTCTGCTGAATGATTTTGACAGCATTGGGACTTGGGATGATTTTTATTCCTTGTTTCTGTAAATCTTCCAGCGCTTGGACATTCACATGCTCTATCTCTATTGTAAGAACATCTTTATCCTTCCCAAAATCCATAACAGTCTGATAATCATTAAAACCTCCTTTTGTAAAATGTGATATCCCTGCGCATGGGCAGTCAGAACTTGGGTCTAGTGTATAGAATTCATCATCGTACTTCAAAGCCTCTTGTATAAGCATCCTGCCGAGCTGTCCGCCTCCTAATATTCCTATTTTCATGGGTTAAATGATTAGTTTTGTTTATAATTTTTATTTAAAAATTCTTTTTTCAGAAGTTCTCTATAAATTTTCCTGAATTTCTTTTGCAATTTTTTGTTGTTTGTATTTTGTTCCTCTAATACGACTGATTTCAGGATTATTTTTACTTTTGATTTACTTAATTCTTCCAGCTCAAATCTTATATCTTTCAGTGTTTCATCTCCTATTTTTAGGCTGTCTATGATGTAATAATCATAAAATTGTATTTTTCTTTCCAGCTCCTTTTTTAGGATTTCTTTATCTACTTCCAGCGTTTTTAGGTCAGTTCCGTTCATGATCAAACTTTCACTGCTTATGTTATTTCTTCTAATAATCATCAGCGTATCTTTTTTGAACAAAATATTCCTATTTTTCAGCTCATCCAGAGCCTCTGCTTTGCTTTTTTGCATTTTAAAAGAATAATCGTTGAACAACACTATCCCATCTGAACCATATCTATAGTATGGCGGCGGAGAAGTAGCCATCATCACAAAAACAGAGGGAACAAGCACCAGTGCAGGACTTATTTTTCTTATTTTTAAAGGTTGAAGCAGAGCATCATACTTCATCAAAAGAAAAGGAATTACCAAAAATACAAAAGCTATGAAATCCGTATAATCCACCACACGAGCCACAGCAATGGGCGAAATCTGATTGTAAAAATCAATAAATCCATCTGAAAATGGAGACTTCCAAAATATGAACAAAACAAAACTAACGAAAACGGAAAAAGTTCTTAATTTTGGGAAAATATACGCCAAAAACAATGGAAAAATAATCATTCCCAAAAAATCTGAAAATTTACCTGTGAACCAATTATGAAAATGTAACTTCAAAAAATGGTCATTGATAAACAACAAAATTATGCTCACTACAAAAACATAATTCAGCAGTAAAAACTTATTCCTTTTCATATTATTTTGGATTAAAACTTCATGAAATCCCTTACAATTCCGCCATTCTGCGTGTATTGTAAGAGTTCTGTCTCTATGAAATTAGAAATTTCAGCTTTCTTTTCGCTTGGAAAAAGTAGATGTACATTCGCACCTGCATCCAAAGTGAAAAAAAGAGGCAGATTAGTCTCCTTTCTAAATTCCCAAACTTTATTGATAACCTGCAAAGTCCCTGTCTGCATCAGAATAAAAGCAGGGTCGCTCATCATCATCATCGCATGAAGTGTAAGAGCCTCATGCTCCACCAATTTCATAAAAGCTTGTAAATCACCTGATTTCAATATCTCTTTCATTGGAACAAAGTTTTCTCTCGCTTCCTGAAAACGGCGTTCTGCATAGGGATTGGTGTTCATCAGCCCATGTCCCACGGTGGAACTTACAGACTTTTGCCCTTCATGAATCAGCAGAACATAATCATTAAAATCCCTAAATATCGGATGAATTTTCTCGTCAGGATATTTCACAGCATACAGGTCAGAACTTCCCTCCACTTCATTCACCTCGCCCCAGACTACCAGCCCGTCATAAACGCTTCGGCAGGCACTTCCGCTCCCCAGACGAGCCAAAAATGAGGCTTTTTTGACATCAAAAAAATCTTTCCCAGAAAACGCTTTATCCATCTCCATAAGACATTTAGCTATAGCTCCAAAGCCCGATGCAGAACTGGCAATTCCAGAGCTATGCGGGAAAGTATTTTCGGTCTCAATGACAAAACTCCCCTGCAAAATCCAAGGAAGATATTTTTCTATGTTTCGGAAATATTTTTCTATTTTCTCTGAAAATTTGGTTTCTTCTTTTCCAGCCAAAAAGGTTTTGATTGAAAATTTTTCACCTGATCTAAAAATCATTTTAGTTTCTGTTTTACAATTACTAAGCGTAAAACTGATGCTGGGATTTGCTGGAATCTGCCCTTCATATTTACCCCAATATTTGATAAGGGCTATATTACTAGGGCAACTCGCAAAAACCTCTATATCTTTCGTTAAAAATTCTTTATTTCCTAAAAACTGCTGTGGCATTATGATAATATTTTACCTCACAAAGGTAGTAATTTAGATGAAAAAATCCCCTTTCCATTGAGCAGGAAAAGAGATTTTTATTTTATATTGGTTTTACTAATTCTAAAAACCATTCTTTGACCTCACCTGACAAGTGCGGAGCCAATTTCTCCTCGCAGGTCTTGTGGTAGGCGTTCAGCCATTCTTTTTCTGGTTCGGTAAGTAGTTCTGCATCTATCACATCCTTGAAAAACGGACAAAGTGTAAGGGTTTCAAAACCATAGAAAGTGCCGTATTCTGTGGTTCTTAGTTCCTTCACTGCCACTAAATTTTCATGGCGGATACCATATTGATTTTCAACATAAAACCCTGGCTCGTTGGAACATACCATTCCTGCTAAAAGTTCCTGTGGATTCATATCTTTTCGGATATTCTGAGGGCCTTCATGCACATTCATGAAACTTCCCACGCCATGCCCCGTTCCGTGCGCATAGTCTTTACCCTCTTTCCAAAGCGGAAGACGAGCGATAGCATCCAGCTGGACACCTCTGGTGCCTTTCGGGAACTGAGCCAAGGAAAGGTTAATCATCCCTTTCAGAACCAAAGTGCAGTCTTTTACAAACTCTGCCGATACTTTACCCAAAGCCAATGTTCTGGTAATGTCCGTAGTTCCTTCTAAATATTGTCCGCCAGAATCTACAAGAACACTTCCCTCGTTGGTAACTTCCTTGCTTCCTTCGCTTTTCGCAGAATAATGCACGATAGCACCATTTCCTTTATAACCGATGATACTGCCGAAACTTTCACCTACGAAATTTTCGCCCTCAGCACGGAAATCTCT
>CAUQVP010000036.1:0-15761 GCA_963521545.1 uncultured Flavobacteriaceae bacterium
CCGCCAAGCATGATGATAAGTCTTTGCCAAGCTGGTTTGCTACGGAATTCCCAAGGTTCAGCAGGTTTTTTCAGTTGTTCTGTATCCATGCTTTCGTCCACCATTCCCGCTATCTTTACATAGCCACCCATAGGCAGCCAGCCGATGCCCCATTTTGTGCTCTCTGGGTGTTTTCTCCAGTCACTATCTGGGAGGTTTTCTGTATTGATAGGAACTTCTTTTTTTTCTCCATCTATCTCGATGACTTCTGTATCAGGCTGATTTTTAGAGAAAAATTTGTATTGCCATTTTCCATTGATTTTTTTCATTGAAAATAAAGAAAACCAAGGGTCAAAAAATAGGAAAAATTTCTCTGCGCGGGTCTTGAACCACTTTGCAGGAAGATAATGTCCTAATTCGTGAAGAATTACTAAAATAGAAATGCTTAGAATGAACTGAAATATTTGTATTGCTAAATCCATCAAATTTAAAATTAAAATCGTGCAAAGGTAATAAAAACATTATTAAATATTTTTGGATTAAAAATAAAAATAATAGATTTACAAGCAAAAATCAGAAAAAATGAAAATAACAGCGTTAAATTTAGATATTCGATGGAAATCTCCAGAGGAAAATATCAATATCATTGAAGAAAAATTAAAAGATGAACAAGCGGATATATTTCTTCTTCCAGAGATGTTTACTACGGGATTTTGTGTTGATACGGAAGAGGTAGCGGATAGTAAAGGCGAAACCCTTGCATGGATGAAGAGTTTTGCGGAGAAGAAAAAATCAGCAGTGGGAGGGAGTGTTTCAGTGAAAGAAGATGGACGGTTTTATAATAGATTTTATTTCGTGGAACCTTCTGGAAAAGTTCATCAATACGATAAAAAACACTTGTTTTCTTTCGGTGGAGAGGACAAAATCTATACACCAGGGAAGGAGCGTGTGGTGGTTGATTATAAGGGAGTTAGGTTTTTGCTTTTGGTGTGCTATGATTTGAGATTTCCTGTATTTGCTAGAAATGTAGATGGCTATGATGTGATGATAGATGTAGCCAGCTGGGCAGAACCTCGTATTTTGGCGTGGGAAACACTATTGAGAGCTAGAGCTATTGAGAATCAGTCGTTTGTGTTCGGTGTTAATAGGATAGGGATAGATGGTTCTGGGTTGAATTATCCAGAAAGTACCCGTTGTTTCTATGCTGATGGGACAGAGATTTCTGAGAAAAAGGGAGATATAATATCAGCAAATATAGATTTAGAGAAACTAAATTCTTTTAGACAGAAATTTAAAGTCCTTTTAGACAGAGATGAATTTGAATTAAAATAGAAAAATGGAGCTTTATAACGGCTCCATTTTTTATATAAATAAAAATAATTTCTTAAAAATCCTCGTCAGAATCTATTGTGAAAGAACGGGATTTGAAGTCTTTGTCATGTTTTTCAGAAATTACATCTTCTCCTTTTTGTTCAATAATGAAATCCTTAGTTTCATTAAACATTTCTAAGAAACCTTTGAAATCTTCTTTGTAAAGATAGATTTTGTGTTTTTCAAAAGTTGCTTCACCACTTTCATTAAAATTCTTTTTACTTTCTGTGATAGTAAGGTAGTAATCGCCTGCTTTTGTTTCTCTCACATCAAAGAAATAAGTTCTCCTTCCTGCTTTTAACACCTTTGTAAAAATTTCATTTTCTTGGCGTTCTTTGTAATCACTCATTTTATTGTTATTTTAATAATGCTCAACAAATTTAAGATAATTTTTTAAATTTTCATAGAAAAAATCAAAAAAACTATCAAAAATCATGTATTTGGTTTACAGATTTATTTTTTTACTGCTCGTAACCGTTTCTCTGTGGGTGATGATGATGGCAGTGCAGTTGGCAACCTCTTTTTCTATATTGGTCAAAATGTTTTGTTCGGTTTTGGTGTCAAGAGCCGATAAACAGTCATCAAAAATCACGATTTGAGGCTGTTTGATAAGGGCTCTGGCGATGCAGATTCTTTGTTTCTGTCCGCCTGAAAGCATCACTCCTCGTTCTCCTACCACTGTCTGGTATTTGTCTTTGAATAGCATCACATCATTATGAATGTCGGCTATTTTCGCGAATTTTTCTATCAGTTCAGGTGTAGGATTGTCTATCGCAAAGCCGATGTTATTCTCTATCGTGTCGGAGAAAAGATAACTTTCCTGCGGGATATAACCGATGAATTTTCGGTAAAGTTCCAGATTGTGATCTTTTAGGTTTTTGCCGTCTATCAGTATTTCTCCTTCGTCTGGGTCTATCAGCCTGCAAAGAAGAAGAGCGATGGTAGATTTCCCGCTTCCTGTTTTTCCTGTGATGGTGATGAATTCTCCAGCATTTACTTTAAAACTTAAATTCTCCACAGCTTTGATGCCTGTATTGGGATAGGTGTAGCTCACATTTCGGAACTCTATATCGCCTTTGATTTCGTAAATATCATGATTGGTATTAACGATATCGGAATGAATGTCCATAAATTCATTTATCCTCTGCATGGAGGCTTCTGCCCGTTGGTTGATAGAAGTCACCCAGCCCACGGTACTGAACGGAATCACCATCGCATTGGCATACATAAAGAAATTGGCAATCATACCGATGTTGATTTCTCCATTAATGTATTTCTGTCCGCCGATGAATAAAATAGCGATATCCAAAATTCCCACAATCAAAATCATAGAAGTGTAGAAAAAATTCTCATACTTGGCTAAATCTACGGCTCTGTTTTGGTAATTTTTGATTTTTTCGCCGTATTTGTCTTGGACATATTTTTCTTTGTTAAAGAATTTCACCACTCTAATTCCCGAAAAACTATCCTGCACGAAAGTAGAAATCGCAGACTGGCTTTCCTGAACCAGCTTTGATTTTTTTCCTACAATTCCGCTTACTTTATACACAGAAAGAGAAAATATAGGAAGCAATATCAGAATGACAAGTGTCATTTCCAAATCAGTCCTTATCATATAAAAACTAGTAATCATCAGCAAGATGATGAGGTTCGCTACATACATCACGCCAGGGCCGAGATACATTCTAATGGCAATGATATCCTCACTAAGGCGGTTCATAAGGTCGCCTATACTTGTCTTTTTGAAATTTGTAAGAGAAAGACTTTGGTAGTGTTGGTAGATTTCGTTTTTTAGTTCGTATTCTATTTTTCTGGATGTCACTATGATGGTCTGTCTCATCATAAACCGAAAAACTCCTGCAATGATGGATGAGCCTATGATGATGCCTCCATTGATAAGAAGCGTTTTTATAATAGTGTCGCTGTCAGTGTTTTCACTGCTCAAAACCTGCTGTATAGCATCTATGGTGTCTCCTAGATATTGTATCCAGAAGATATTGAAAAAATTACTGAGAAAAATAAATAATACCCCTAGCGAAAGCATATTTCTATGTTTCCAAAAATAAGGATTAAGGGATTTTAGGGCTTTCATTCTTTTTTACATGTTTGTAGGGAGGATAATCATAAGTGTGGTTCCTTTTCCTTCTTTGGAACGGATGGAGATTTCTCCCTTGTAGTCTTCTATCATTCTTTTTACCATTGCCAGTCCGAGGCCTGTTCCGCTGGATTTGGTGGTAAAATTGGGTTCAAAGATTTTTTCTAATTTGTCCTCAGGGATTCCGTTTCCGTTATCCTCTATGGATAGGCTTATTTTTTTATTTAAAAGTTCCAGATTGATTTTGATGAAAAAGTCTTGCTTCTCACTTTTTGCTTGCTGGGCATTTAGGATGAGATTGGTCATTATCCTTTGGAAGAAAGATTTATCAAAGTTTATGAGAATATTATTTTGTTTAGGGTAAAATGTAATTTCATTTTTATCATCAAAAATCCTTATCAGGGATAAAATTTCATTGTTCACATTGATTACTTCATTCTTTTTTTCGGGTAGTTTCGTAAACTCCGAAAAAGCTCCAGCTACTTTCGCTATTAGGTCTATTTGGTCTTCCATGGAGGCGCAGAGTTTTTTTACTTTATCTTCTATCTCAGGGTCGTTTTTATCAAATTTCCTTTCAAAATTTTGGATAAGGAGTTTCATGGGAGTCAGCGGATTTTTGACTTCATGAGCTACCTGTTTTGCCATTTCGCGCCATGCAGACTCTTTCTCTTTGAAGAATAATAGTTTTTTTTGTTCCTCTATCATCCGTATGGTTCGGTTATAGGAATTGATGAGCGGAGTGAATTCATCATCGTTGTAATATCGGATGGGTTTTATTTCTTCATTAAGGTCTATTTGTGTTATTTTTTGTGAAATTTTCCTGATGTTTTTCGTTAGTTCATCGGAAATTCTCCAGCTGAGCCATATTCCAAGGGCGATGATGATGATGTTCGCCGCAACCATGATTTGGATATACTGATTAAAGGTATCCAAACGGGTGTTATCACTATGATAAAAAGGAAAAAAAACAATGGCGACAGGCTCCAGCATGTTGTTTAGGAGTGGGATGTAGGAGGCTGTTAGATTGTCCTCCTCATCTTTTATGTATTCCACAGAATCAAATCTATTTCCTTTTTTTAGGATTTTTTTTAGGACTTCTTCGGGAATTTCCTGTGGAGAAACTTGGTTTTTCTCTTTGTTGGAAAGCAGGAATTTCCCTTGTAGATTATAAATGATAATATCCTGCTTATTGATATCGGAGATTTCAAGGATTTTTTTCTCCAAGATGGGTTTTATGTTTTCTTCGGTTACAGTCGTGTGGCTCACTGCGTAGTCCAGTGAAGACATCAGTATTTCTACCGTCTGGCGTAGCCTTTCTTTGTTTTGGGTTTCGGTATTTTTTTTGAAAACGAGATAGGAGATTACCGTTACGCCTATGATACTCAGTAGGGTAACCAGCATAAATCCGAAGAAAATTCTCGTTCGTATGTTTCCTTTGATGATGGAGCTCATGGGCTATTTTTTCATAAGTTTTGCTACATATTTCCCAATGATATCAAATTCTAAATTCACTCTGTCGCCAATCTCTAAATTCTTTAAATTAGTATGTTCCCAAGTGTAAGGAATTATCGCCACCGAAAACTCATTTTCTCCGCTGTGGGCTACGGTCAGGCTGATGCCATCTACGTTGATAGACCCTTGTGGAACGGTAGTAAATCCATCTTTCTCGGTGTATGCTATCGTGATGTAGTGGCTGCCGTTTAGGTTTTCTATGGATTTTATTGTCCCTGTTTGGTCTACATGTCCCTGCACGATATGCCCGTCCAATCTGCCGTTCATCAGCACGCATCTTTCTAGATTTACTTCTGTGCCTATTTTCCAGCTTCCCAGATTGGTTTTTTCCAAGGTTTCTTGTATTGCGGTTACTCCATATCGTTGATTTTCAATTTTTTCTATGGTCAGGCAGCAGCCGTTATGAGAAAGACTTTGGTCTATTTTTAGTTCATCTGTAAAAGGACAACTCATTGTAAAATGAACACTTGTTCCCTTGGCTTCTATATTTTCTACTGTGGCAGTGGCTTCTACTATTCCTGTAAACATAAATTTAAAGTATTTTTGAATAAATCTGTTTTCTTCTCAAAAAATTAAACTAATTTTGCTCTTTTAAGACCCAAAGTTAAGCAAAATGGAATTTAAACATAAAATAAAAGTAGGAATTTCTATCGGTGACTATAATGGAATAGGTCCAGAAATCATCCTTAAAACATTGAAAGACAAGAGTATGCTGGATTTTTTTACACCTGTGATTTTTGGTTCAGGGAAGCTTTTTTCTTTTCAGAAAAATGTATTCAAACTGCAGTTTAATTTTAACTATATCCTCCACGCCTCCGAGGCGGTAGATGGGCAGATAAACATTGTAAATCTTCGCAAAGATGAAATGGAGGTAAAGTTTGGTATGCCCACAGAGGAATCTACCAAACTGGCGATAGACTCGTTAGAAGCTGCGACAAATGCCCTGATGAAGGGTGGTGTAGATGTGCTGGTAACTGCGCCTATCAATAAGGATGAAATGATAAAACACGGTTTCCCATACACAGGGCATACCGAGTATTTGGAGAAAAAATTTGCAGCCAAAGGATTGATGTTTTTGGTAACAGAGGATTTAAAAGTAGCAGTTTCTACCCATCATATTCCACTGGCGAAAGTAGCAGAAACAATTACGAAACAAAGGATAATAGACCAAGTAAAACAGATGAACAATTGTCTGAAACTAGATTTCTCTATCGAAAGACCAAAAATCGCAGTTCTTGGGCTGAATCCACACTCAGGCGATGGCGGAACGATAGGAATGGAGGAAAAAGAAATCATAGAACCAGCCATCAAGGAATTGTTCGACCAAGGTTTTATGGCTTTTGGGCCTTATCCAGCGGATAGTTTCTTCCAGCCAGAAAAATACAAGCATTTTGATGGAGTTTTAGCGATGTATCATGACCAAGGTCTTACTCCGTTTAAGACTATTGCATACGAAAACGGAGTGAACTACACCGCAGGAATGCCGCTCATCAGAACATCGCCAGACCATGGAACGGCTTATGATATCGCAGGGAAGGGCGTTGCGGATGCTCATTCCTTTGAGGAGGCAGTTTTCACAGCGATAAAGATTTTCAAAAATAGAGTAGAAAATTTAGACCTCATCGCTCATAAATTAGAGGTAAGAAAAATAGCTCAGAATTTAGAAGATGAGGATCTTCCAGAAGGAGAGGAATAAAAAAAGCACCTGATTTCAGGTGCTTTTTCTTTTTATTATTTTTTTACTCGTTTTATTTTATTGGCATTTTTCTTTTCTTCCTCTTTCTTGCGTTTGTTTTCCGCTTGGTCATAGAGGGTGGTGTCTGTTTCGTAGATGATTTCTACATTTTCGGGCGAGTCTAGAAATATATCCTTCCATTTCCTTGGACGGTCTTTAGTATTCCAGTTAAACTCTGGGAATTTCCGATTCTCTGGAGCTATTTTGCTCATAGGATATATGTCTGTATTTGCGCCGATGTTACACGCTACGATGTGCAGTTTTTGTTCCTCGAAAAGCGCCTCTATCTCTCCACATGACGAAAGCGAAATGCCCAGCCTGTCCATGTTTTTTGTCTTTGCGTTTTGGCTTTCTACATAGTTGATGGCTTGTGCGTTTTCGGTTACTTTTATCAGATGAATATTATTATTTTTGTAGTAGGCTATCATCTGTTTTCCTTTCACTTGGTTAAATTCATCTTTTAGATTGATAGAATCTACCTTGCTGATTGCTAGTGCGTTTCCGATTACTTTTAAAGAATCTATGCTTTCGTTTTGTGTGTTGAGGTAAGCCTTGATAACATCGCCTGTCACTTGTCGTTCGCCTGTCCAGAAAATAGGTTTTCTGATGAGGTGAAGCTCTCCATCAGTTTCATTAAAGCTAAGTGAATCTGCTCTTGCCTGTGCATTAGATTTGAACATTCTGGCTTTGTGGTAGGCTTTTAGGAAACTTTTTTTCATTCTGCTGGAATCGGCTTTTTGGTAAGCGATGATTCTTTCAGCAGAGAAAAATAGCGAATCGTTTTTAAAGATTTTCACAGCATAAGGCTTCCCTGTAATCATCGCAGAATCTTTATTTTCAAATATCTCGCCGTAAGAACCTCTTACAAAGCGGTTTTCCCGCGGGTCGTCCAGTAGTACATTTCCTTTCGCAGTTCCGAAGCCTGTGTTTTGGTTGTAATACATAGCATCGCCTTTCAGGGTTTTTCCGTTGTAGTAGATTCGTGAATTTTTGCTGAGATAGACCTCCTTGCTGTTCATTTTATAGTGTCCTTTCTCTGTGTATACTGAGTTGGAAGGATTACTTTTGTTAATAATCGTAGTAGGGCCGTAGAACTCTGCGGTATTGGTGTTTTGGTTTTGCTTGATTTTAGTTCCTTGTACTTGGTATTGGCTGTTGTCTATATTTACATTTCCTGTGACATCTACCACTCGGCTGGTGATGTTGTAGGTGGCAGTTTTGGTTCTGATGGTGTTGCTGCCATTGTAGATTGTTCCTCCCGTGTTGAAATAGGCTGTGTTCGGAATTCGGTCATAGTAGAGAATATCCGTTTTTATGGTCTGTTTAGGGTCGGTGAGGACTACATTTCTCCTTGCGATTCCACGCTGGGAGTTACCGTCATACTGGATTTCTCCTGCGGTGATGAGGTTGCCGTCAGAGGTCTGTAGCTGGGTGTTTCCTATTGCCTTGGCGAAGTTCGCTTCAGAATAGAAAATCACGGTGTCGGCTTTTAGTGTAGAGCCTTTATGTTCTAGATGCACATTTCCTGTCATGAAGGTATTTCCATCGAACAAATCTTGTCTTTTCTGGGTAAGGTCTGCGTGGATGATTCTTACCTTTACAGGTTCATCTTTTCCTTCTTGTTTTTGGTCAAAAAAAGGATCTTTTTCCAAATTGCCGTTTATGGAAGTAATCTGCCCAAAGACAAACAAAGTGGACAGCAGGAAAAAAGATATAAACAGTTTTTTTGTCATAAATAGGGTGTTTTTATGGAGTGATCTCCTTCTTTTGTCCGTAGAAATAGAGCGTGTGGCTGTCTATGGATACTCCGAAAGCGCTTTCTATGGACTCCTTTATCGCTTGGATTCTTGGGTCGCAGAACTCTATGATTTCCTCTATTTCTTTCTGCGAACTATCTTTGTAAAGAACGATGTGGTCGTGCTGGCGGTCAAAATAGGATTTTTCATAGGTGGAACTTTCGCCGAACTGATGTTTTCTGACCAGCCCGGCATCTAGAAAAACCTCTATCGTGTTATAGATAGTCGCTTTACTGATGTGGTATTTTTTCTGCAGCATTAGTAGATAGAGGTCATCTACATTAAAGTGCTTGTTGTAATTGTATATTTCCTCCAAGATAGTGTATCTCTCAGGAGTGTTTCTCAGTCCCTTTTCTTTCAAGTAATTCCGCAAAACCTCCTTGATGACTTCTATACTTTTACTATTCACTTTGTTTTCCATAGTGGGCAAATTTAATTATTTTTTACGAAGTAACAATTTAATTGTATCAAAACCAAATTCCTACCTTCTTGTATTCAATAAAAAAACCGCAGAAGGCTCTGCGGTTTCTTGCTGTTGATTTTTATTTTACAGGATTTCCTTTGAAATCTGTTTTGTAGTAACCAAATTTTTCTTGTCCATTGGATTTCAGTTTTCCTTTTATAGAAACATCTATCAAATTCTTTTTAATTTCAATGGTATAAACATATTGGTATTCAAACTTCTCATCATCTTTGTATTTCTTCCAAGCATCATCTACTACTTTTTGTATTGTTTCAGCTGTTACTTCTTTGAAGTCAAATAACTCATCTTCTAAACGGAATTCCTCTGCATTTACACCAATTACATCGATTTCCATAGTTTGTGGTTCTCTCCATCCAAAACTAGAGCTATAATTGATTTGCTGAACTCTTCTCTTGTCTACATTGTCTTGGTAAACAATAGAAAGACTGAGATCATCCGAATCATCATCTGTTTTAACTACTTTATCAGAGTTTTTGGTAACTATGAATCTTACTTCATCAGTTACTTTTGCATTTTCGCCGAGTTTTTCTACTACGGCATCATACCATTTTTTAGTTTGTGCTGGATCAGAAAATAGTTTATAATCAATCTTTTCTTTTCCCGAAGCCTCATTTGCTGCTTCCTTTGCTGCATTTACAGCTTCTTTTGCTTTGTTACAAGATTGTAACCCCAGTAACGATACTGCTAAAATACCCGCAGCGATGAATTTTTTTGCTTTCATAATATTATTTTTAAAAAAATTATTTGTACAAATTTAAAAAAAAATCACAATATTTTTTCATTAAAATAGAAAGAAATGTCTATTTATATGGTTTTTTTGGAGTGTAAGTGTAGGATTTTTAGGAATAGTTTGTTTTTCAATGATTTAAATTCTAAAACCAAGAAGAAATAACTTTTTTGAAAATGGAATTAAATAAAAAAGAAAAACTTTGATTATTAAAGCTTTAATTCAAAAAAAAGATTATCTTTGCAGCGTTTTTGTGGGAAATTTTGGCGAAAATAGAGAAATTTAATACCTAACTTCTTCCCGATTTTTCAGTCCCACACGCCGCCAATACTGAGAAAGAAGGAATACAAAGTGATATTTTTATGTCAAAACAAGAAGAGGTTCTTATGAACCAAAATGTGGCTCCAGAGCAGTTTGACTGGGATTCTTTCGAGTCTGGTCTTAACGCTGAGGACAGAAAAGAAAAAAATGAATTAGAAGAAATCTACAAAGGTTCTTTGAACGACCTTTCCGAGTCTGATGTAATCATCGGAAAAGTGGTAAGACTTACAGACAAAGAAGCGATTGTAGACATCAACTTCAAGTCTGAGGGAGTAATTTCTCTCAACGAATTCCGTTACAACTCTGGCCTTAAAGTAGGTGATGAAGTGGAAGTAATGGTAGACAGAAGAGAAGACAAAACAGGTCAGCTTCAGCTTTCTCACAAAAAAGCAAGAACGCTGAAAGCTTGGGATAAAGTAAATGAATACCACCAATCTGGTGAAATCGTAAATGGTTTCGTGAAGTCTAGAACAAAAGGTGGTATGATCGTAGATGTTTTCGGTATCGAAGCATTCTTACCAGGTTCTCAGATCGATGTGAAGCCTATCAAAGACTACGACCAATTCGTAGGAAAAACGATGGAGTTCAAAGTAGTGAAAATCAACCCAGAGTTCAAAAATGTGGTAGTTTCTCACAAAGCTCTTATCGAGGCTGATATCGAAGGACAGAAAAAAGAAATCATTTCTCAATTGGAGAAAGGACAAGTTCTAGAAGGAACTGTTAAAAACATTACTTCTTACGGAGTATTCATCGATCTTGGTGGTGTAGATGGACTTATCCACATCACAGACCTTTCTTGGTCAAGAGTAAACCACCCATCAGAATTCCTTTCTGAAGGACAAACTGTAAAAGTGGTAATCCTTGATTTCGATGATGAGAAAACAAGAATCCAGCTTGGTATGAAACAGCTAGAACCACATCCGTGGGAAGCTCTTTCTGCTGACCTAAAAGTAGGAGACAAAGTAAAAGGAAAAGTAGTAGTTCTTGCTGATTATGGAGCATTCGTAGAAATCGCTCCAGGTGTAGAAGGACTTATCCATGTTTCTGAAATGTCTTGGTCTACTCACCTTAGAAGTGCAGGAGATTTCGTGAAAATCGGTGATGAGGTAGAAGCTGTAGTTCTTACTTTGGATAAAGATGAAAGAAAAATTTCATTGGGTATCAAGCAATTGACTCCAGATCCATGGGCTGACATCCAGTCTAAATATCCAGTAGGTTCTAAGCACAAAGGAACTGTTAGAAACTTTACTAACTTCGGTGTGTTTGTAGAATTAGAAGAAGGAATAGATGGACTTATCTACATCTCTGACCTTTCTTGGACTAAGAAAATCAAACATCCATCTGAGTTCTGCGCTGTAGGAGACAAACTAGATGTAGTAGTTCTAGAACTTGATACAGAAGCTAGAAGACTTTCTCTTGGACACAAACAATTGACTGAAAACCCTTGGGATAAATATGAATCTAAATATGCTGAAGGAACTGTACATACAGGAACTGCAATAGATGTTTTCGATAAAGGAGCTCAGGTTCAGTTCGAAGATGCAGAAGTAGAGGCTTTCTGCCCTTCAAGATTGTTAGAAAAAGAAGATGGTTCTAAAATCAAGAAAGGAGAAGAAGCTCAGTTTAAAGTAATTGAGTTCAACAAAGAATTCAAGAGAGTAGTAGTTTCTCACACAGGTCTTTTCAGAGATGAAGAAAAGAAAAATGTAAAAGAAGCTGCAGCTAAGGCTTCTTCAAGTGAAGAAAAAACAACTCTTGGAGACATTGATGCTCTTGCAGAATTGAAAAAGAAAATGGACGGAGGTAAATAATCCATCCCATTTCTAAATACAAAAATCCCGCTTGCTGTTTAGTAAGCGGGATTTTATTTTGTTTTTATATAAAAGATTATTACTCTAAAATTTCTTGTAATTCCAGCCAGCGCATTTCGTGGGCTTCTAATTGGCTGGTGGTTTCTTCCAGTTGTTGTGAAAGTTCAGAAATAATATTGTAGTCCGTTTCGTTATTCAGTTTTTCTAAAATTTCATCTTGTTTTTCCTTTAAAACGGGCATTTCTTTTTCTATGTTTTCCAATTCCTTTTGCTCCTTGAAGCTGAGTTTCCTTTTGGAATTGGTGTTTTTAGTTTGTTTTTCTTCTGCCGGCTTGGCAGGTTCGCTTTTCTTGGTATTTTTGTTTTGTGCTTGCTGGTCTCTGTATTCGGTGAAAGAACCGATGAAATCCTTGATTTTTCCTTCTCCTTCGAAGACTAGCAAATGGTCTACAATTTTATCCATAAAATACCTGTCATGCGAAACAATGATAAGGCATCCTTGAAACTGGGCAAGGAAACTCTCCAGCACGGTAAGCGTAGGCAGGTCTAAATCATTAGTCGGCTCGTCAAAGATGAGGAAATTTGGGTTTTGGAAGAGTACAGAAATCAGATACAGCCTTCTCCTTTCGCCGCCGCTTAGGTTTGAAATGGTGGTGTATTGTGTCTGTTCATTGAAGAGAAACATTTTTAAAAATTGCGATGCCGAAATGCTTTTCCCATTTGCGAGATGATAATATTCCGCGATGTCTTTCATGAAATCTATCACTCGCTGGTCTTCCTTGTAGGTAAGCCCTTTTTGTGAAAAATACCCGAATTTAATGGTTTCTCCTACTTCTATCTCTCCACTGTCGTAGGTTTCCAGACCTTGGATGATGTTCAGCAGGGTAGATTTTCCTACGCCGTTTTTTCCTATGATGCCTACCTTTTCGCCTCGCTGAAACTGATAACTGAAATTATCCAAGATGATTTTATCTCCAAATTTTTTATTGATGTTTCTCAACTCCAAAATCTTTTTTCCCAGCCTTTTCATCCCAAAATCCAGTTCTAATTCCTGCTTTTTGGTGTCCATTTTAGCAGTTTTTTCCGTTTCGTAGAAGGCTTCTATACGGCTTTTGGACTTGGTGGTTCTGGCTTTTGGTTGTCTGCGCATCCATTCCAGCTCCTTGCGGTAGAGATTGTTGGCTTTGTCTATGGTGGCGTTTAGGTTTTCTTCTCTTATACTTTTGTTTTCCAAATATTGTGCATAAGCACCATGATGGACATAGAGTTTTTTGTCTTCTATTTCCCAAATAATGTCACACACACTATCTAGGAAATATCGGTCGTGCGTTACAAGAAGCAGGGTGACCATGGCTCTGGATAGGTATTGTTCCAGCCATTCCACCATATCTACATCTAGGTGGTTGGTAGGCTCATCCATGATGAGCAGCGTGTGCTTGTGTTCCACTCTCGTTTCTATCAGGAGTTTGGCGAGGGCTACGCGTTTTATCTGTCCACCAGATAGGTTGTCCATTTTGGCGTTTAGGTCGGTTATTTTCAGCTGGGAGAGGATTTGTTTCATTTCATTTTCCAGTCCCCATGCTTTTTGGTTTTCCATTTCTATGAACGCCTGCTCCATAAATTCTGAATCATCAGAAGTCAGCGACTTTTGGTAATTTTTCAATGCCTGTACAGGCGGAGAATCTAGACTCATGATAAATTCTGTGATGGTCTGTCCGCTCTCAAAGTGTATTTCTTGGTCAAATAAAACCACTTGAATATCTTTATTGATAACCACTGTCCCGCTGTCTGCAAAGTCTTTGCCCATTAGAATATTGAGCAAAGTAGTTTTTCCGCTTCCGTTTTTGGCAACGATGGCGATTTTGTCCCCTTCATTGATATTAAAAGAAATATCCTCAAATAAAATAACTATGCCATAAGTCTTGGTAAGATTTTCTACGCTGATGTAATTCATTTCCCTAAAAAAGTTGATTTAAAGTCCTTCCTGTTTCACCCGCCAAATATCGGAAAAATAGAGCATAGTAGAAGTCAAATTTATTTTTTCTTTTAAAATAAATTTATTAATATATTTGATAATCAATTAGTTATTTTTGGGAAGAAAAATAATCATCAATATTTTGATTAAATAAAAAACTTTTACTACTTTTGCACCATTCAAAAATGGTTCCGTGGCCGAGCGGCTAGGCAGTGGTCTGCAAAACCATCTACAGCGGTTCGAATCCGCTCGGAACCTCAATAATAGCTCTAAGGAATTTTTCCTTGGAGCTATTTATTTTTTTGAAAACCAATTGAAAACCAATGTTTTTGAAAAAACATGATTTTTATCATATAATCAGATAAAATATTTTATAAAAAACGCAGTTATATCCCTAATGACTAAAAGAAACAAACATAATAGTAAAAAAGTTTCTTTGTATTTAAAACTAAAACAATCAAAAATTTAAATTATAACATTATGAGAAAGGTTCTTTTATGTGGAGCTTTTTTAGCTCTCACTGCGTGTTCAAGAGATGAGGAAGTTCAAATTCCTGATTCTAAACAAGCTCACTGGGATTATGAAAATCCTAATTGGCATAATCAAGGGTATTCTGAGTGTGCGGGATTGGTTCAGTCACCTATTGACATCGTAACTACTGCAACTACAAAGGCAACGCTTCCTGCAATTACTTTTAATTATTCAGCATTTCCAGCTAAGGCTGTGAACAATGGGCATACTGTACAAATTAATACAGATGGAAAAAGTAGTATTACCTACAATGGAGTTGCCTATAAACTTAAACAATTCCATTATCATGGACATAGTGAGCATTCTGTAGATGGGAAGTTCTCTCCACTTGAAGTGCATTTTGTTCACCAAAATGAGGCAACAGGAGCTATCGTTATTTTAGGATTATTGATTAAAGGAGGAGGAGCGGATAATGCTCAGTTTGCACAGTATATCAACTCGTTCCCTAGTGTTAAGAATCAAGAAGTTGCTACAAATAATACAATAAATCCATTGGCGATGTTGCCTAACAACAAAAAATATTATAACTATACAGGATCACTTACAACTCCTCCTTGTTCACAAGGGATGAACTGGATAGTGTTCAAAGATGTTGTTACAATTTCTGATGCACAACTTAAAAAGTTCACAGATTTGTATAATCATAATTATAGACCAATTCAAAAAACAGGAAGTAGAACTGTTTTTGAGTCCTTATAATTAGGAAGAATAATTAAAAATCTCAAAGAATTTTCTTTGAGATTTTTTTGATTTAATATATAAGGTAAAGAATAGAAATATATATTTTTTTATTTTTTTTCTTGATATTCAAAAAAATGATTATATTTGCACACTGAATTGAAAAAATAGTTTAAACATAAAATAATTTAAATCATGGCAAAGGAAACGTTTAATCGTAGTAAACCGCACTTGAACATTGGTACAATTGGTCACGTTGACCACGGTAAGACTACTTTGACTGCTGCAATATCTAAAGTATTGTCAGACAAAGGATTGGCTGAAAAGAGAGATTTCTCTGCAATTGACTCGGCTCCAGAAGAAAAAGAAAGAGGTATTACAATTAATACTTCACATATTGAATATGAAACAGAAAACAGACACTATGCCCATGTAGACTGTCCTGGTCACGCCGACTATGTTAAAAACATGGTAACTGGTGCTGCTCAAATGGATGGAGCTATTCTTGTGTGTGCTGCAACTGATGGGCCTATGCCACAAACGAGAGAGCACATCTTGCTTTGTCGTCAGGTAAATGTTCCAAGAATTGTTGTGTTCATGAACAAAGTGGATATGGTGGATGATCCAGAATTGTTAGAATTGGTAGAACTTGAGTTGAGAGATCTTCTTTCTTCTTACGAATATGATGGAGATAACTCTCCAGTAATCAAAGGTTCTGCTCTTGGTGCTCTTAATGGTGAGCCTAA
>CAUQVP010000037.1:0-15488 GCA_963521545.1 uncultured Flavobacteriaceae bacterium
AGAAACTGTGGTAGAAACTAAGAGAACTTTAGAGTCTGTAGTTACTTTCGCACAAGGAAAAACTATCATCGCTCCTTCTCAGCAGCCGAATGTAGCTAGAATTGCTACTTATTTGAAGAAATATCCTAACAGTAAAGTTGTTATCAAAGGATTTGCTTCACCAGAAGGAAGTATCGAAGTTAACGAAAGAATCGCTAAAGCTCGTGCGGAAGCAGTTAAAGCTGTTCTTGTTAAACAATACAAAATCAATGCTGATCGTATCGTAGCAGAAGGAAACGGTATTGGTCACATGTTCTCAGAACCAGATTGGAACAGAGTAAGTATTGCTACTATCAAAGAATAATTTAAAATTGTTCAATGTTTCATAACAAATAGGAAGGTAAATTTTTACCTTCCTATTTTTTTATGTTTTTTAAAAAACTTACCTTTGGATTTTTATAATTTTAATTGAAAATAGCCATACATGAGATATTTAAAACTTTCAGGGCTTGAGCCACTCATAATTACGCCAGAATCTAATTTTGTGAATGTAGGAGAACGAACGAATGTAGCAGGGTCGAAGAAATTTTTGAGGCTGATAGGCGAAGGAAATTTTACAGAAGCTTTAGAAATCGCCCGAAATCAGGTGGAGGGTGGAGCCCAGATTTTGGATGTAAATATGGATGATGGGCTGATAGATGGGAAAGCCTCAATGGTGAAATTTCTCAATCTGATAGCTTCAGAGCCTGATATTGCTCGTATTCCGATTATGATAGACTCTTCCCGATGGGAGATTTTAGAAGCTGGCCTGCAGGTGGTTCAGGGGAAATCGGTGGTGAATTCCATCAGTTTAAAAGAAGGAGAAGCGGAGTTTATTCGACAAGCTAAAATTATAAAAAGATACGGCGCGGCGGTTATTGTAATGGCTTTCGATGAAGTGAGCCAAGCAGATAATTACCAGCGAAGAATAGAGATAGCGGAGCGCTCGTATAAAATCTTAGTGGATAAAGTAGGCTTTCCGCCAGAGGATATTATTTTTGACCTTAATATTTTCCCTGTGGCTACGGGAATGGAGGAGCATAGGCGAAATGCAATTGATTTTATAGAAGCGACAAGGTGGGTTCGTCAGAATCTTCCATATGTGTCTGTGAGCGGTGGAGTTTCTAATGTTTCGTTTTCTTTTAGAGGAAATGATGTGGTGCGGGAAGCGATGCACTCGGTATTTCTATATCACGCCATAAAAGCAGGGATGAATATGGGAATTGTAAACCCTACGATGCTGGAAGTTTATGATGAAATTCCCAAAGACCTTTTGGAGCTGGTAGAAGATGTGATATTAGACCGAAGAGATGATGCTACGGAGCGCTTGTTGGACTATTCTGAAAAAGTAAAATCAGTCAAAAAAGAAAAAACAGAAGACCTATCTTGGCGAGAACAGCCTTTACAAGAGAGAATCACCTATTCACTAGTAAAAGGCGTGGATAAATTCATCGAGGAAGATATGGAAGCGGCTTTGAAGGAAGCGAGACGACCGCTGGATGTGATAGAAATTAACCTAATGACTGGGATGAGCGTGGTGGGAGACCTTTTCGGAAGTGGAAAGATGTTTCTTCCGCAAGTGGTAAAATCTGCAAGGGTAATGAAACGGGCAGTGGCTTATTTGGAGCCTTTTATAGAAGCAGAAAAAGACACTTCCAAGCCTTCTAATGGTAAAATTCTTTTGGCGACGGTGAAAGGTGATGTTCATGATATTGGTAAAAATATCGTGGGTGTGGTGCTAGCGTGTAACAACTACGAAATTATAGACTTAGGCGTGATGGTGCCTTGTGAAAAAATCATTCAGACAGCGTTAGAACAAAAGGTGGATATCATTGGGCTGAGTGGTTTGATTACGCCGAGTCTGGATGAAATGGAATATGTAGCATCCGAATTAGATAGACAAAATCTGGATTTTCCACTATTGGTAGGAGGAGCGACGACTTCCAAAGCCCATACCGCTGTGAAAATTGCGCCAAAATACCGAAATACCGTGGTGCATGGTGGAGATGCCTCGCGAACGGTGAATATAGTAAATTCGCTATTGAGCGAAGAAAAATCTGCTGAATACAAAAAAGAGCTTAAAAAGGAATATGATGAGTTCAGAGAGAAATTTTTGGCAAGACAGACAGACAAAGAATATGTATCCATAGAGGAAGCAAGAGAAAAGAGATTTAAAATAGACTGGGAAAACGAAACCATCATTAAGCCTAAAAAATTAGGAATTACAGTGATTGAAGATCAGGATTTCCGTGAGCTTCTTCCTTTCGTGGATTGGTCTCCGTTTTTCCGAAGCTGGGATTTGCACGGCAGATATCCAAATATTTTAGAAGATGAAAAAGTAGGAGAACAGGCTCGTGAGCTTTGGGCTGATGCACAGGTGATTTTAGATAAAATTCTAAACGAAAAATTACTCAAAGCCAAGGCTATTTTTGGGCTTTTCCCTGCTAATTCTAACGACCGAGATGATATTATTTTAGATAAAGATGGGGAAGAATTCGTTTTCCGAACACTTCGCCAGCAGTTAAAAAAATCGGCAGGGAAGGAGTATTTCGCCTTGTCGGATTTTATAGCTCCTCAAAGTTCTGGGAAACAGGACTATGTAGGTGCTTTCGCTGTGACGGCTGGTTTCGGTACGGATGAATTGGTGAAATATTATGAAGCTCAAAATGATGACTATTCTACCATCATGGCGAAGGCTTTGGCGGATAGGTTTGCGGAGGCGTTTGCGGAATTTCTGCATTGGAAAGTGAGAAAAGAATACTGGGGATATGCAGCGGATGAAAACCTTAGCAATGAGGAGTTGATAGATGAGGAATACAAGGGTATTCGCCCTGCTCCTGGCTATCCAGCGTGTCCAGACCATTTGGAAAGGGCTACGATTTGGGAACTTCTGAAAGTGAAAGAGACTATCGGTATAGAGCTGATGGATGCTGGTCTGGCGATGTATCCTACGGCGGCGGTTTCGGGGTATTATTTCGCTAATGCAAAGGCAAAATATTTCGGTGTTGGTAAAATCTGTGAAGACCAGCTGAAAGACTATACCGAAAGAAAGGGCGTAGATGAGGAATTTGCTAGAAAATGGCTGAATCCTATTTTAGCAGGAAAACAAAATATTTAAATAAGGTTTGAATAGAGAATGAGAATAAGTTGGTATGCATTATTCTTATTATTAGGAATAAATGTTTGAGGACAGGAGCAGGAAATAGAGCCTATCAATACAGATAGGCCAGACCAAAACATAATTTATCTGCTGGTCTGAAATACCTTTTAATCAATGATTTACAATTAGACGCTATAGCAGGATTTTCTGTTTTTAAATCGGAATCAGATAATTTCGTAGCTTTGGGGGTAGCGTATAGATTTAAAAATAAAAATAAACAATCATGAAAGTAACAGAACACATAGAAAAAGCCAATGGCAAGACTCTTTTTTCGTTTGAGATTTTGCCGCCGCTTAAAGGACAGAATATCAATTTGTTTTTTGATGCCATAGACCCATTGCTAGAGTATAATCCTAGTTTTATCAATGTGACTTACCACAGAGAAGAATATGAATATATAGAGCGTGAAAACGGACTGCTGGAAAGAAGAGTGGTGAGAAAGCGCCCAGGAACAGTGGGTATTTGTGCAGCAATCCAAAACAGATATCATATAGATGCTATTCCGCATATCTTGTGTGGAGGCTTTAATAAGGAGGAAACCGAGAATTTCTTGATAGATTTGGATTTCTTGGAGATAGATAATGTGATGGCTCTTCGTGGTGATGTGATGAAGTCCGAGACTTATTTCAAACCAGAAAAAAACGGAAATGCCCACGCTTCTGAATTGGTTCATCAAATCAAACAAATGAATGATGGGATTTATCTTGACCATAATATAGAACTGCCATCGCCGACCAATTTCTGTATTGGTGTTGCGGGTTATCCAGAAAAACACATGGAGGCGGCGAGTCTGCATCAGGATGTATTGAACCTGAAGAAAAAACAAGAAGCAGGAGCAAACTATGTAGTAACGCAGATGTTTTTTGATAACCAAAAATTCTTTGAATTCGTGGATAAATGCAAGGAAGAGGGTATAACTATTCCGATAATTCCAGGGCTGAAACCTATCACGGCAAAAAGCCAGTTGAGCATGCTTCCGTATCGTTTTAAGGTGGATTTGCCAGATGATTTGGTGATTGAAATTACAAAATGTAAAACCGCTGCTGATATAAAACAAGTAGGAATAGAATGGTGTACAGCCCAAAGTAAAGAGCTGAAAGAAAGGGGCGTTCCTGCACTGCATTACTATTCCATGGGGCGCAGTGAAGGGGTGAAACAGATAGTAAATGAAGTTTTTTAAAACGATAAAGTTTAAATAAGAAAGTTCCGTTTCATAGGACTTTCTTATTTTGTGTTTAAATATTGAAAAATTATATTTATATCTAAATATAGAAGGGTTGGAAGATTTATAATTTTATGTTTAGTTTTTTTTCTTGAAAAAATAAAGTTTTTTTTGATGCGTAATGTAATTAAAATTTTATCTTTGCAACACTTAATAACATATTTATGAGCGTACTCAAATTAATTCATAATAATACTAAAACTCTTGGGGATTTACCTGCATTGTCTTTTAGGGAAAATGGAGTTTGGAAAACAAAGAACTGGAGGGAGTTTGGAGAGGATTTAGCCCAAATTTCTAATGCTCTTAGCAGCCTTGGAATGGGGGCAGGAGACAGGCTAGCGATTTTTTCTGATAACTCTAAAGACTGGGTGTTGGTGGATTTTGCTAATCAGTCGTTAGGAGCTATTACAGTGCCTATTTACGCTACAAATAGCAAGGAACAGGTGGAATTTATCCTAAGACAAACAGAGATAAAGGTAATTTTGGTAGGAGCAGAGAAGCAACTGGAGATTGTTAGAGAAATTAAACAAAATTCAGAATTCGCTGATTTGCAGGTGATTTCTTCTATTCAGCTGGAAAATCCAACAGAACAAGAATACTACCTTCCCAAATGGAAAGATGCTTATGATAAAGAATTCCAATACAAGAATATAGATATAAACAGTACAGCTACAATACTTTATACTTCTGGGACGACAGGAACACCGAAGGGAGTGGTGCTTACGCATAAGAATTTTTATGCTGTGATTAAAGCGCATAAGGAATTCTTTAAGATAGAGAATCTTCATAACAAGGTTTCTATGGCGTTTTTGCCGCTGAGCCATATTTTTGAGCGTGGATGGTCTTCGTTTGTTTTCGCAACAGGAGGACATGTGGCGGTTTTAGACAATCCAAAAGATGTTTCTCAGGCATTGAAAGAAGTAAAACCTTGGGCAATGTGTTCGGTGCCGAGACTTTATGAGAAAATTTATCAAGTTTTACTTAATAAAATAGAAGGTTCAAGCAGTCTGAAACAAGAATTTTTCCGTAGAGCCCTTAGAATAGGCGTGAAATACTCAGAAAGAGTAAGAAAAGGAGAGAAAATTCCGTTTTTATTAGGATTAAAATATAAATTTTATTCGGCTCTGGTTTTTAAGAAAATTAGAAATGAACTTGGTGGAAACCTCAGCTTTATGCCTGTGGGCGGTGCGATGCTGAAAAAAGAAATTTCAGAGTTTTTCGCTGCCATAGGAATGCCTATAATCGTAGGATATGGGCTGTCTGAGACTTGTGCTACGGTTACGGCGTATCCGACTGTGAATTTCGTTCATGGAAGTGTGGGAGTTGCGCTGCCAGGGGTTGAAATAAAAATAGGAGAAGAAAATGAGATTTTGGTGAAGTATGATGGGGTGATGAAGGAATATTACAAAAATCCAGAGGAAACAGCGAAAGTTTTTACCGCGGATGGATATTTCCGAACAGGAGATGCTGGGCGTATCGATGAGGGTGGAAATCTCTATATAGTGGATAGAATAAAGGATTTGATGAAGACTTCCAATGGGAAATACATCGCACCGCAGTCTATAGAAATCCCGTTGCAGACGCATCCGAGCATTTCACAAGCACTTGTAGTGGCCGAAGGAAAACCGTATGTGACTTCGTTCATCGTTCCTAATTTTGAGGCGCTTTCTCAGGAGTTGGTAGAGTTTAAGGATTATCTAAAATTGAACCTTGCAGAAAAAATGAAACTCTTGGAAATGCCGAATATAAAAGAGAAATTCCAAAAAATCATAGCAGAGGTGCAGAAAGGGCAATCTTCCTATGAGCACATTAAAAAATTCATGCTGCTTCCAGAGGAATTTACCATCGAAAGGGGAGAGCTTACTCCTACTTTGAAAATTAAAAGAAAAGTAGTGATGGACAAGCTTCGCCACGAAATAGAGCGAATTTATAAAGATTAGTTTTAAAATATAATTTATTATCAAGAAGAACTTTTGTCAGTAATGATGAAAGTTCTTTGTATTTTTAGTCATAATTTTATTTTTTAAAATTGATAAATAAGACAATTTGTCATTCTTTGCTTCGGAAATAGTAATGGTATAAATATTGACAAAATCAAAGTGTAAAAATTAAAATAATTATTAATAAAAAAGAATATAAAATATTATGAGCAAAATTATAGGAATTGATTTAGGAACAACAAATTCATGTGTGGCAGTAATGGAGGGTAAAGACCCAGTAGTAATCCCAAATGCAGAAGGAAAAAGAACAACACCTTCTATTGTAGCATTTACAGAGGATGGCGAAAGAAAAGTGGGTGACCCAGCTAAAAGACAGGCAGTAACAAACCCAAAGAAAACCGTTTATTCTATCAAGAGATTCATAGGAACACAGTTCTCTAAAGACAAAGAAGAGATTTCAAGAGTTCCGTATGAAGTGGTAGGCGGATCAAATGACACTGTAAAAGTAAAAATAGATGATAGAGAATATACTACACAAGAAATCTCTGCGATGATTCTTCAAAAAATGAAGAAAACAGCTGAAGATTACCTTGGACAAGAGGTTTCAAGAGCGGTAATTACCGTGCCAGCTTACTTTAATGATGCACAAAGACAAGCAACTAAAGAAGCGGGAGAAATCGCAGGTCTTAAAGTAGAAAGAATCATCAACGAACCTACAGCAGCAGCTTTGGCTTACGGATTAGATAAAGTAGGTAAAAAAGATATGAATGTAGTAGTGTTTGACTGTGGTGGTGG
This sequence comes from uncultured Flavobacteriaceae bacterium, assembly GCA_963521545.1. Lineage (GTDB taxonomy): Bacteria > Bacteroidota > Bacteroidia > Flavobacteriales > Weeksellaceae > JABCPE02. The sequence continues at coordinate 7,136 of CAUQVP010000037.1, forward strand.
TACGCATGATGTCTCTGTATTAGAGATGTATGAAGTGGACGGAAATGCTTCTTTCGAAGTGAAAGCTACAGACGGAGATACTCACCTTGGAGGAGATGACTTTGATAATGTAATCATCGACTGGATGGCAGAAGAGTTTAAAAACGAAGAAGGTGTAGATTTAAAAACTGACCCTATCGCACTTCAAAGATTGAAAGAAGCGGCTGAAAAAGCAAAAGTAGAGCTTTCTTCTTCTACACAAACGGAAATCAACCTTCCGTACATCACAGCTACAGCTTCTGGACCAAAACACTTGGTAAAAACTTTGACAAGAGCGAAGTTTGAACAATTGGCTCACAACCTCATCGAAAGAACGATAGAACCTTGTAAATCAGCTTTGGCTAATGCAGGAATGAGCGTTTCTGATATTGATGAAATTATCTTAGTAGGCGGTTCTACTAGAATTCCAGCAATTCAGGAGGCGGTAGAGAAATTCTTCGGAAAAGCGCCATCTAAAGGAGTAAACCCAGACGAAGTAGTGGCTATCGGTGCGGCTATCCAAGGGGGAGTTCTTACAGGAGATGTGAACAATGTATTGCTATTAGATGTTACGCCGCTTTCTCTCGGAATCGAGACTATGGGTTCTGTATTTACAAAACTAATCGAAGCGAATACGACTATCCCTACAAGAAAATCAGAGGTGTTCTCTACAGCGGCGGACAATCAGCCAGCAGTTACCATCAGAGTAGGACAAGGGGAAAGACCAATGTTTAACGACAATAAAGAAATCGGTAGATTTGATTTGGTAGATATTCCACCAGCGCCAAGAGGTGTTCCACAAATCGAAGTTACTTTCGATATAGATGCTAACGGTATCCTTAGCGTTTCTGCAAAGGACAAAGGAACAGGAAAAGAGCAGTCTATCAAAATTCAGGCAAGCTCTGGACTTTCTGAAGCGGAAATCGAAAGAATGAAAAAAGAAGCTGAAGAAAACGCTTCTGCCGATGCGAAGAAAAAAGAAGATGCAGAAGTAATAAACAAAGCTGATGGACTGATTTTCCAAACTGAAAAACAGCTGAAAGAATTTGGAGACAAACTTTCTGCAGACAAAAAAGCTGGAATAGAAACAGCATTAGCAGAGTTGAAAACAGCTTACGAAACGAAAAATGTAGAAGAAATCAAGTCTAAAACAGAAGCCCTAGACGCAGCGTGGATGGCAGCTTCTGAAGAGCTCTACAAAGCTCAAGCGGAAGCACAACCAAATGCAGGTGCAACAGGCGGTCAGCAGCAAGGTGGGGACAATGTCCAAGATGCTGACTTCGAAGAAGTAAAATAAGTAGTTTTTTCATAGAAAATTCCTTCCTCCCAAATTTGGGAGGAAGGAATTTTTTTGTTTTTCGGGGAGAAAATGAATTCAGGAAAAACGGAGGTTTTTTGTGATTTGGGGAGGGGGAAATTTAGTATATTTGTGGCTAATGATTTTATAGAGATGTAAATAATCAAAAGTTGAAAAAAAGGATTATGGAACTCAATTTGAAAAAATTCAATAAACAGCAGTTAGAAGAATATTACAGTTTTTTAGATTTAATAATCGAAAGATTTGGTCTTCAAGAAGGTGATGAAAGATTAGTTTTTAATTTAAGTAATAAAAATCAAATTGTTTTTACAATCGGGCAGAGATATGTTTGGAATATAGAACCTTGCGAAAATGCTAGTAAATTCTATACAATTTCTGAAGAGCCAATAAGTAATAAATATTTGGATTTTGATGGAAAACCTACGGCTTTTTGGAATGGATTTAATAACATTTCAGAAGTCTTAAAACACCAGCAATCCATATTTAACGCGATTGAGAAAGAGCTTAATAGAGCCCAAATTTCGGGTTTTCTCAGGCATAATAAAGAAGAATTGGAGAAAATGGCTTTTGATGCTGATTTCCGAAAAGAAGTTTTAGACCAATTAAAAACAATAACAATCACTGATGAACCAATGAAAAATACTGATAAAACACCAGTTGTCCCATTAAATCAAATCCTTTTTGGTGCTCCAGGAACAGGAAAAACCTACCACACGAAGAAAATGGCTGTTGAAATCATCAACGGAAAAAAGGAGAAAGACAGAAGCAGAGAAGAAATCAACAAGGAATACGAACAGCTGGTAGAAGAAGGGCAAATCGTTTTCACGACTTTTCATCAGAGTTTGAGCTACGAAGATTTTATTGAAGGAATAAAACCCGAAACCATAGATGGTAATGTGACTTATGAGGTGAAAGATGGGATTTTTAAATCAATCTGTAAAAACGCTTTTTCAAAGGAAATTACATCGGATAATTTTGAAGTTGTTTATCAAAAATTATTAGATGAAATTGATAATTCAGTTGATAATAAATTAGTTCTAGAGACATTAGTTCATGCAAAAGAATTTACAATATATAAAAACTCAAAGAACAATATTCGTTTTCATTCAAATACAGAAAAAGCAAATGAGGCTGTAATTAAAAAAGAAGTTTTAGAATATTATTTAAAAACAGGAGAGGTTTTAGATTGGGCACCTTATACGAAATCTGTGGCTAATTATATCATTGAAAAATATAATTATATTCAAAATGAAGCAATAGAACCCAAACCCCATGTCCTTATTATTGATGAAATCAATCGTGGTAATGTTTCTGCTATTTTTGGGGAACTCATCACGCTTTTAGAGGAAGACAAAAGAAAAGGAAATCCAGAACATACCGAGGTAAAACTCCCTTATTCAGGAGATAACTTTTCTGTTCCGAATAATGTCTACATCATCGGGACGATGAACACTGCCGACCGAAGCTTAGAGGCTCTAGATACTGCCCTTAGGAGAAGATTTTCCTTTGTGGAAATGCAGCCTAATCCTGAGATTTTATCCAAGGTGGGAAATGTAGATTTAAAAGAGCTTTTAAAAACCATCAACCAGCGAATAGAGAAGCTGATAGACAAAGATCACCAGATCGGTCATTCGTACTTCATTGGTATTCAAGATTTAAACGGTTTGAAAAGAACTTTCAAGGATAAAATCATTCCGCTTTTGGAGGAATATTTCTACGGAGCTTTTGGAAAAATAGGTTTGGTTTTGGGAGGAGCATTTATTGAATCAGTTGAAAATGAAATAGCATTCCCGAAAAATTTCAAGTACGAAGAAGGCTTTTTAGAAGACAAAAAAATATACCATATTACTCCTTCTAAGGACTGGGATGATGAAGCCTTTATATCTATTTATGAGGTAAAAAATGAAGAATAAGAAGTTTATACAGGTTTTTGAGCATCAAAAATTGAAGTATGATAATTCGGGAGATTTTCGGGAATGTCATTTTGATGCGATGGTGAAGTTTAATGAGCTGCATCAGAATAAATACTTTACAATCGGTCATAATGGGATTGTTTTTAAGAACTATGTCGGAGTTGTTCAGGTCGGTGGTTTGACCATTGAGATTCTTCCGAAAGCCGATAAAAAGGCTGGTGCAGATAAAAATTTGTGGCAGAGCGTACTGCTCAATATGCTGAAAGTCTGCAGGCGTATTCGGGTGGAATCCGTTTCGGAAACCCAGCTCAAAAAAAGGCATCATTCTATTTTGGATGTTTATTTTGAGATGTATCTCACTGAAATAGAACGACTTGTGAATAAAGGCTTGATAAAGAGATATCAAAAGAACCAATCCAATCAAAATGCACTAAAAGGAAAACTACTTTTTGCAAAAAATATTCAGCAGAATTTGGTGCATCGGGAGCGGTTTTATTGTGAGCATCAGGTTTATGACAGGAATCATCTGCTGCATCAGATTTTGTACAAGGGATTACAGATTCTGAAAACCTTTGTAAATGATGCTTTGAAGGATAGGCTGAACCGACTGCTTTTTGAATTTCAAGAAATAGATAATATAGAAATAAGCGAGAAACATTTCCGAAAAATAGTATTTGACAGAAAAAACAACGACTACCAAAAGGCGTTTGATATTGCTAAAATCATCATCCTGAATTATTCTCCGAGTTTGAATTACGGAAGCGAAAATTTGCTCACGCTTTTGTTTGATATGAATGCTCTGTGGGAAGAATATATTTTCCGCATTCTCCAAAAACATAAGAAGGATGAGGAGAAGGTATTTTCCCAAGAATCCAAGAAATTTTGGAAAAACAAATGCATACGCCCTGATATTATTTTGGAAACTAAAAAAGAAACTTTTGTCATCGATACCAAATGGAAAATCATTGAAACCAATAACCCTTCCGATGAGGATTTGAAACAAATGTTCGTTTATAATTTGCATTGGGATGCCGAAAAAGTGCTGTTGCTTTATCCTAAAACTGGACAAACGGACAGCAGTTTTGAAGAATTTCATTACGATAAATTGGATTCGAAAAAGAAATGTAAGACTGGCTTTGTGGATATCACAGAGGGAGGAAGCATCAAAAGCAGCGAAAAGATAGCTGAGGAAATATTTTCTAAACTAGAATAATCATCTAAGTGATAATGAAAAGCTTTCATATTCAGGCTGAAAATCTAACTTTTTTCTTGGCTTGTGTCGATTATGCCAAAAAAGCAAAATAATGTGAAAGCCAAAAAAACATTTACACAAAATAAAGCTTTTCATAGAAAATACCTTCCTCCCAAATTTGGGAGGAAGGTATATTTTAGTTTAGAAATTTTAAAAAAAAACAAATTTATAATTAGAAATGGTAGGAGAGCCCTAATTGGAGATTTCCTGTACGGAATTTAGCTCTATCCTTTTTGCCATTATGGTCTTCTTTTTCATTGTAAGGAGAAGTTATTCCCATGCTGTATCTCAGATTAACACTAAATTTCTCTGTGATGAAATATCCTCCTCCAAAATTCCATCCAAAGAAAGCGCCTTTGGTATACTCCTTAAAACTTTTTTTGTCTGGAATATTGTTGTATCCAGCTTTATCGGTGATGACCTCCTCTGATTTTATAGTAATATTCACCTCTGGACCTGTTTCTATATACACCTGAGGAATAAATTTAAATTGAAATGTAACAGGAATATTAATGTGGCTGAGAGTCCAGTATCCCTTTACACCCTTTACATTAGTATCTTCTTTATAGTTTATTTTTGTTCCAAAATGCTGATAGAGAGCATCTAGTTGAACAGCCATTTTTTCGCTGATAGAGTAGTTTACGAAAAGTCCACCATAGAACCCTATTTTGCTTTTCAGATTTCGATAAGTTTCGTCTTTAACTGATATTTTATTGAGTCCTCCACCAGCTTTGATACCGAAAGTGAGCGGCTGATTTTTAGAATAGCTTTTTTGGGGGCTGCTTACTCTATTAGATTTGTTACTAGCTCCTGTTTTTTTCTTTTGTGCTGCTGCCCATCCCATAGATAGACATAAAACAGCGATAATTATTTTTTTCATATGGTAAAAATTAAAAGTTGTCTTTTTAAAAACAGGCAATTTTATACAGAACAATATAAAGATTGCCTGTAAATCACATTAGTGATTTTGAAAATGATTTTAGCAATTCAAAGGTATTGTGAATAAACTAGTTACACAATCCCCCAAAAGCGTGTATTTTTATAAAATTTTATCCCTGTTTTTAGGGATTTTGTTTTTTGAATAATGCTTGGAGTAATAATTTTACTAATTTTACAATCATATAGTTTAAATAAATGATACGGAGTAAGTGTATATTTTTCATCTTTTTTTCAATCATTGTTTTTTCGCAGAATAGTTCTTCTGAAAAATACATTGACAGCCTAAACAATGAATATCTGAATGCGAAAAATTCAAAGAAAAAAGTTCGTATCTTGATGGAAATTTCTGATTATTGGTCATATAGAGATACAGCAGCAGCTTTTTCAAAACTTAGAGAAGCAGAAAAGTTGACAGGAGGAGATAATTTCCTAAAGGGACTTCATGCCTTCTATAAAGCGGGAATTTATTATGATAAAAACATTAGTAAAAGCCAAGAACTCTACATGAAAGCTGAAAATTTCTTGAAAACATTTTTCTCCGAAGAGGCTTTTTACTACAGAGCGAAACTGTGGCATAATTACGGAGCATTGGAACAGATGAAGGGAAACAATATGGAGTTTTTGGACATTACGCTGAAAAAATGTATTCCTCTTGCTGAAAAGTCAAAGAATAAGGAACTTTTGGCGGGATATTATGTAGATATGGGAATGATTTTTAATAATTCAAAAGAATATGACAAATCAATAGACTATATAAAAAAAGCAGTTGATATTTTAGAAAAAAACTCAAAAAGAGGTGAGGGAATAGTTTGGGCATATCTAAATCTTGCAATGGTATATTTGGAAATAGGAGAATTAGCCTTAGTAGAGGACAATATTTTAAAAGCCGAAAAAGCATTAGAGCAACTACCTCATTCTCAGTATAATGTGTTTCTTTATCAGTTGAAATCTAAATATTATAATAGAATAGGTAAGCAGAGTAAAGCTTTGAATGCTATTCAAAAAGGGATAGACTTAGCAAAGGAAATGAATTTGGATTATGATTTTTTATCCCTCAGTTATGAGAAGTATAATTATTTAAAAAACTCTTCTCAATATTTAGAAGCGCAGAAAATACTCTCTGAACTTTTGGATAAGAAAATGGGAAGTAAAAAAAACAGGCTTATACTTCTTAATGAAATGGCTGAATTACAGAAAATAATGGGCAATTATAAAGATGCTTATAGTTATCTGGAACAATTTAAATTTTTAAATGATACCATACAGACTGAAAATGAAAAAATACAAATTTTGGATTTGGAAGCTCAGTATAAAAATAAAGAACAGAAGAAAGAAATACAACATTTAGAGGAAAGAAACAAGCAAGAACGAATAATATTTTGGATTAGTTTGTCTTTATTTATAAGTGTAGGAGTATTAATGAGTTATGCGCTTTATGAAAGAAAAAGGAAAAACAAACATAAACTTGTTAGTTTAGAACAGGAAAGAAAAATAGACATTAACAAAGCTCTTATCTACGGGGAAAATAAAGAACGAGAGCGAATAGCTAAGGAACTGCATGATGGCATAGGGGGAAGAATGACAGGAATAAAGATAAACTTAGAAAATATGATGGAGAGTGAGGGATATTATATGCTTGAAAAACCTATTGCTCAATTGGATAAATGTATAACAGAACTTAGAAATACTCTTAGAAATCTAACTTCTGAAACACTTCATAAGTTTGGTTTGGAAGAAGCATTACGGGATTTTTGCCAAAATATACAGACAGATTATTTAAAAATATCCTGTTATACTAAAAATCTCAATCAAATAAAAGAAAAACATCAGCTGCATATCTATCGTATTGTTCAAGAGGGAATAAATAATGCCATAAAGCACTCTGGAGCAACACAAATTCTGGTACAGTGTACTTTTGAAGAAAATTTGTTACTCATAGATATAGAAGACAATGGAAAAGGCTTTGATGTGCAAAATGTACAGAGAAATTTAGGATTACATAATATAGAACGACGCATAAATGCCCTTGATGGTACTCTTAAAATAGAATCTTCCTTGGGTAAAGGTACTGTGATGAGTATAGAAGCTAAAATAGAATAAAAAAACTTAAATGATGATAAAAATAATAATTTGTGATGATCATCCTTTGATAACAGAAGGCCTCAAGAGCTTTATAGAAAATAGAGATGAAATGCAAATAGTAGCTACAGCTACTTCTGCAGCTGAATTATGGCAAGTATTGGAAGAAAATGAAACTGATGTTCTTATACTAGATATTAGTCTTCCAGACGGGAATGGGGTGGATATTTGTGCAGAAGTGAAAAAAATGTATCCGCATATTAAAGTAATAGCTCTTAGTAATCATGATGAAAGAAGCTTCATTGTCAGAATGTTGGGGAATAAAGCGTCAGGTTATCTTATTAAAAGTACTTCCATTGGAGAATTGGAAAAAGCAATAAAAGAGGTCTATAGGGGAGGAATATATTTTGGAGAAGATGCTCAAAAAGTATTAGTATCCATGGCGGAAGTCATGCAGGTAGAGGTGCCGCCCATTACAAAGAGAGAAAAAGAAGTATTAGAGTATATATCACAAGGGTTGTCTTCTCCTCAGATAGCGGAGAAAATGTTTATAAGTTCGCAAACTGTAGACAGCCACAGGAAAAATCTAATGGCTAAATTTGGGGTGAATAAAACTATCAGCCTTGTTCAAAAGGCAAAAGACCTTAATTTTTTAAGTTAAAAAGAATAAATAGAAAAAGGATGATTACAAAATTTGGTTGTATTTGATTTATTTCTTACCTTTACCCAAGTAATTTTTAAATAAAAAATGAGTTTTTTATACCCAATAAAAAGAGATAGTCTTGGCAAGCATGTTGTGGAGTTGTTTTTTGGGCTGAAATAATAAGAGAGATA
>CAUQVP010000038.1:0-15054 GCA_963521545.1 uncultured Flavobacteriaceae bacterium
TCGCTAGAAAATATTTCAATGGTGGCGGACATATCAATGCCGCTGGAGGAAAATACCTGAAATCTCTGGAAGAGACAATATCAGACTTTAAGAAAATTGTAGAAAAAGAAGGAATATAAAAAAGCTGCCATTATTTGGCAGCTTTAGTTTTTTATGCGTTTTTCAGTTTTGCGATTACATCGATACCTCCTGTGGTAATGTCTCCTATTTTGCAGAGAACCTCTGTGCCAATTGGCAAGAAAACATCCATTCTAGAACCGAATTTGATAAAGCCCAGCTCGTGCCCTGCTTTCGCATCATCGCCCACTTCTGAATACATTACGATTCTTCTCGCTACATATCCTGCAATCTGTCTGAATACTACTTTTTGATTAGTCAGAGTATCCACAGCTATCGTTGTTCTTTCGTTTTCTGTGGATGATTTTTCATTCCAAGCCATCAGGTATTTCCCAGCGTGGTATTTTCGGTAGGAAACTTTTCCTGTTACAGGATATCTGCATATATGCACATTGAGAGGCGACATGAAAATAGAAATCTGAAGGCATTTTGTTTTCAAAACCTCGTCTTCTTCTACTTCTTTTATCATTACTACCTTCCCATCAACAGGCGCAACTACAGTGTCCGTATGTTCTGAAATATTTCTGTTTGGAACACGGAAAAACCAAACAACCAAGCAGAATAAAATAAGTAAAGGCAGGGTTACCAATACCGAATATCTACCAAGAAAAAAATGTGAAATGGCAGATAACAAGGTTAAAACCAATAAAGAAACGATAATAGTCCCTTTTCCTTCTCTATGAAGTGTCATAATTTTATGTATTTAAATTAAGTTTTCTATAATAAAATATAAATATACCACAGGCGCACATAGAATGAAGCTGTCCAGTCTGTCCAGCACACCACCATGTCCAGGGATGATGTTTCCGCTGTCCTTCACGCCGAAAGTTCTTTTCAGCTGGCTCTCTACCAAATCTCCAAGAGGCGCAAAAATAGAAACAAGAAGCCCAATGATAATCCAGTTTCCTCTCAGTTCGGGCATGTTTTGTTCAATGAAGAATCCTAAAATCAAAGTGCAGATTACTCCGCCAGCAAAACCTTCCCAAGTTTTTTTCGGGCTGATTTTCGGAGCCATTTTATGCTTTCCAAACATTCTTCCAGCAAAATACGCAAAACCATCACTGCTCCATATTAGCGTAAATAAGACAAAAGTCTCCCAGCCAAAATGTTTTTCGGAATAATTAAACATTGGAAGCCCTAATGCAAATGAAAATGAGAGAAATACATAAATTACGATGAATATCAGTTTCCCATTGTCATAATAAAGTTCATTCGGGTATTTAAATAAAGTAAATGAAGCGATGAAAACAAGGGCAATACCCAAAAGCTCTTGGATATTAAAAATAAAATAAAAATCATGATTTAGAAATCTTATCCCAAATCTATAAAAAACGATAAATCCCACTGGGAAAACTATCCATTTCCACCAGCCTTCACCGAATTTCATTATTTTAATCGCTTCCCAAGCACCTACCACAACAAAAAATAAAATCAAAGAAAGGTATAAGTACTCTTGTTTTACATCAATATTTAGGAAATCTTTTAAGTAAACGGAGCCGAAATGGGTAGTGCATAGAAAAATGACCAAACCATAGACTGCTCCAGAAATAGTACGCTGAATTAAATTCTTATCCAAAATTAGTAATTTAAAAAAATTAATCTTCGAGCAAAAGTAAGAAAAGTTTTGGATATTTCTTGTTTGGATTGTCTAAATTTGATTTTCCTCCACTTATTGATGTTATTTTTTTAATGTGGCTTTTCCGTTTTATTCTTGACATAGCCTCGCTGAGGTCTTCCACTATCTGGGAAACATTGGCCATGATGATGATTTTTTCGGGAAGCATCTGATTACTAAAATGCAGTATGTTATCACATGAAAGCACGATTTTTCCATCAAAAGCACTTAAATATTCACAAGTGATAAATGCAGCATCGTTTTGTTTGCATAGAAGCTCTGTATAAGGCGTTTTCGTAACATCTAAGAATTTCTGTAAATCCTCATCACAGCAGAAAACGGAAGTTATATTTTCAGAATCAATGATTTTATGAAGAATAGGAAGAGCTTCAGCTTCATTTACACAATAGTTAAAAACACCTCCTGAGAGAGTGAACAGCTGAGCGAATTTATAATCAACATCGGCGTGCTTGAGGGTGTCTCCGTAATCAAGAAGACCTTGAGGAGATTTATTTTTTTCTTCGCCACCGAAGATTTTACCGATTAAATTTTTAAAAAAGCTCAATTATAATGCAAAAATTATATTTAAATAGGTCACGAAGTTAATAATAATTTTGAATAAATCAAAAAACAAACAAGTTTCATGTAAGAATTGATAAACAAAATTGATATTATTTGAATCAAATAACGAAGAATTTTGCAAAAAAGTATAAATCTGGGTTTTTGTAAATAAAAAAAACTCTCTAATTTTATAGAGAGGTTTGATTTAAATTATGATTGAGAATCTTTTAATTCATCATTTTCGGAAGGTTTTTCTTCCTCTGGAGTATCAATCACAGGAGCTGGGTTTTCTGCTGGAGTAGGATTTTGTTCCTCTTTTTTAGAAGTTACAGCAACTTCTGGTTCCCATGCTCTTTTTCCAAAGATTTCTTCCAAGTCTTCCTTGAAAATCACTTCTTTTTCAATAAGTTTATCCGCTAGAGCCTCTAATTTATCTTTGTTTTCAGTTAAAATTCTGATGGCTCTTTGATATTGATTTTCAATGAGTTTGGATATTTCTTCATCTATGGTCTTCGCTGTATGCTCTGAATATGGTTTCCCAAAGTTATACTCAGACTGTCCAGAACTGTCATAATAAGAAATATTTCCTATTTTGTCATTTAGACCATATATGGTAACCATAGCTTGGGCTCTTTTGGTTACTTTTTCCAAGTCAGAAAGCGCCCCAGTAGATATATTATTATATACAACCTGCTCAGCCGCACGCCCTCCTAGTGTAGCACACATTTCATCTAGCATTTGCTCTGTAGTAGTCAGCTGTCTCTCCTCAGGAAGATACCAAGCAGCTCCTAGTGAACGCCCTCTAGGAACGATGGTCACTTTTAGTAGTGGGTTAGCATGTTCTGTAAGCCAAGATATCGTTGCGTGTCCTGCTTCATGGATGGCAACTCTTCTTTTTTCAGAAGGTTTTATTGCTGTATTTTTCTTTTCCAAACCACCGATGATTCTATCTACCGCATCTAGGAAATCTTGTTTAGTAACACTTTCGTGTCTGTTTCTTGCAGCGATAAGGGCAGCCTCATTACATAAATTTGCAATATCCGCACCACTGAACCCAGGAGTTTGTTTTGCTAAAAATTCTTTATCAACAGATGGGTCAAGTTTAATTTTCTTTAAATGAACTTCGAAAATTTCTCTCCTTTCGTGGACTTCAGGAAGGTCTACATAAATTTCTCTATCAAATCTTCCCGCTCTAAGAAGAGCCTTGTCCAAGATGTCTGCACGGTTGGTAGCCGCCATCACGATGACATTAGTATCCGTTCCGAAACCATCCATCTCTGTAAGGAGCTGGTTAAGAGTATTTTCTCTCTCGTCATTAGCTCCACTGAAATTGCTTTTACTTCTCGCTCTACCAATGGCATCTATCTCATCGATAAATATAATCGCAGGAGATTTTGCTTTTGCTTGGGCGAATAAGTCACGCACACGCGAAGCTCCCACGCCTACGAACATTTCCACAAAATCAGACCCAGAAAGCGAGAAGAAAGGAACTTTCGCTTCTCCTGCCACAGCTTTTGCAAGAAGGGTTTTCCCTGTTCCTGGAGGCCCTACAAGTAGCACTCCTTTCGGAATTTTACCACCTAATTTAGTGTATTTTTCAGCATTTTTTAGGAAATCTACTACTTCCTGTACTTCTTCTTTTGCTCCTTCCAGACCAGCTACATCTTTAAAGGTGATGACAGCATCTTTTTCGCTAACTAATTTGGCTTTAGAACGCCCGATGTTAAACATACCGCTGCTGCTTCCACCGCCGCCGCCCATTCTTCTGAAAAGAAAGTAGTAGAGCAGGGCAGAAAAACCAATCCACATAGCCATGGAGATGAATGTACTCTTCATAGCGGAACCAGAATCTTCGAAATTGATTACCGTTTTTATCTCAGAATTGGTCTTTTTGATTTCATGAAATCTTTCTTGAAGATATTTTAGATCTCCGTAGGATAGCTCCAAATCAGGATTTGCTCCTTGTGAAAAAGGAAGCATTATATCTTTTTGGTCTTCAGTTTTTTTTCTTGCTTCTGAAGTTAAGAATATATCAGCTTTGTGTGTGTCTCGGTATACTTTTATCTCTTTTATCTTTCCTTGTTGCATTAAGCCGAAAAATGTATCCTCATCTACTGATTTTACCGTAGAAGATGAGCTAAGCATCGGATAAAAGAGCATTCCCAATGCAATGAGAATGACTACATAGAACCAATTAAATCCTTTGTTCATACATATATTTTTCTTAGTTAAATAAATTGTCTTGATTTTCTATCACAGTTACTTTGGCATCACTCCAAAGGTCTTCTATATCATAGTATTCACGGATATGTTTCTGGAAAACATGCACCACCACAGAGATATAATCCACCAAAACCCAAAGCGCATTTTCTTCGCCCTCGGTATGCCATGGGCGCTCTTTGAGCTCATTTCTTACTCTTCTCTCGATATTTCCTGCGATAGCATTTACCTGCGTGTTTGAATTTGCGCTACAGATAATGAAATAGTCTGCAGCGGCATTTTCTATGTTGGTAAGATCCAAAATTCTAATATCCTCACCTTTGGTGTCTTGGATACTGTCTATGATGGTGTTTATTAGAAGTTGTTTTTCTGATTTTATACTCATTTAGATATATATTGTATTAGTTGCAAATTTATTCTTTTTTACTTTAAATCAAAGAAATATTTTTATATTTATCCGTCATAAATTTATGAAGTGGATACATTATTTTATATTCAGCAGTGCTCATCTACTAATGATGAGATTATCAACTTACTAAAAAGCCATGATGGCATCAGGGAACTGACACTCTACACCTTTGACCAAACTAAAGGAAGAGGGCAGTATGGCAACACTTGGGATACGGCTCCGAACCAAAATTTGGCTTTTTCTATGGCTTTGTTGCAAAATGAAGTTTCGCAGTCGGATACCTTATTCAATTTCCATACCGCAAACATTTTACGCGATTTTATTGCCAAAAAGACAGAAACAAAAGTAGAAGTAAAGTGGCCTAATGATATCATCATCCATCACAAAAAGGTGTTAGGAATGCTCATTGAGAAAAAGAAGATAGGGAAAAATGTCTATTTTATAGTCGGTATAGGGCTCAATCTTTTACAGCGAAATTTCCAAAATCTCCCCAAAGCAGGCTCTATTCTTACCCAAACGAAAAAGGAATTTGATTTAGAAAACTGGACAAAAGAAATGCACACATTTTTTTTAGAAAAAGTTTTTGAGCCTGTTTCTTCGGAAGAAATATTAGACCAATATCATCATTTTTTATTTAAAAAAGATGAGGTCTCTGTTTTTGAAATCGACAAAATAAGACAAAATGGCATAATCAAAAAAGTAGATGAACAAGGTTATCTATGGATAGACCTCGAAAATGAAGGTCTGAAAAGGTTTTATCATAAAGAAATAAAACTGCTGTACTAATTATTCATTTGCTCTTTTTCTATACAAATGTATAGCCACAGCTCCGAAGATGATGTTGGGAATCCACATAGCAAGGAGCGGCGGAAGGCTTTGGTTAGAAGAAAGAACTTTCAGCACCTCAAAGGAGAAAATGAATGTGAAAGCCAATGAGATACCTACAGCCAGATTCTGCCCAATTCCTCCTCTTCGTTTCTGTGAAGAAAGCGACAATGCCAAAATAGACAAGATGAAAATAGACACTGGCATAGAGGTGCGCTGGTGGAGCTCGTTTAGGTAGGTGTTTAGGTTGCTGTTGCCTTTTATTTTTTCTCTTTCGATGAATTTTATAAGGTCGGGTGTATTTTTGTTCTCGGCTTCTAGGTCATTTGGGAATAATTCCTCTGGCGAGAGCCCGAAACTTTGGGTCTTTTCGTTACCGCTGTTTAATGTTTCCGTGTCATCGGGATTGATGGTTTTTTCAAGGTAATTACTTAGGCGAAAGAGTTTTTCTTTCTTGTCCCAAGCCACATCTGTAGCGATGAGCTGATAGACCATTTTTCCTTTTTTATCAAATTTTTGATACTTGTAGCCAGAGCCTCTTTGGTTGAGCTGGTGGTAGCTGTTGATAAAAACATATTCTGTCTGCGAAAGCTGTGCAGAGATGGTCGTGATATCTATGTATTTATTCCTATTGCTGCTATTATAGGTGTAAATGATGAGTTCGTTTTTCTTTCCATTTGCCCAAGGAAGAATAAAATGATTGGTAGCAAGGGTGAGGAGCATCAGAAAAATTCCTACATAAAAATATGGGCGCGAAAATCTATGAAAACTAGCGCCGCTACTGAGAACGGCTACGATTTCGGTATTATTGGCCATCTGCGAAGTAAAGAAAATAATGGAAACAAAGACCAAAATAGACATAAAGGTAATCACCAAATAGACTACCCAAAACGGATAAAAATGAATTAGGAAATATCCCACAGTGAAGCCGTTTCCTTCTATTCTAGGAGCTTTGGACTGCACATCTATGATTACCACAATGATGGATAACAGCGCCAGCATAAAGCCCAGTGTTCCCAAATATTTTTTAATAATATAGCGGTCTATGATTTTCATATTACAAAATATTCGCAAATTTAGTTTTTTTGCTTTGTTAAAAAGAAAAAATCAATCATCTTTCTCAAAAATATAAATAAAAATCCCTCCAAAGCTAAACTTTGAAGGGAAAAAAAGAAAAAAATATTAATTATTGTTTTGAAGCAAATTCATCTTTGAAATCTGCATTTGCCTCATAGTCTGCGACCATTTCTTCGGCGTAATCTGTTTTTTCTCCTTTGCTAAACCTTCTTTCAAGGCTGTCAAAGATAGAATACACCACAGGAATCACTATCAGTGTAAGGAATAGTGAGGACATCAGACCTCCGATGATTACTATCGCTACCCCTCGGTTCATATCTGCACCATCTCCAGATGCTATCGCAATAGGTATCATCCCTGCTACCATGGCGATGGTGGTCATCAAGATAGGACGAAGACGAGCTTGGTTAGCTGCTACCAGAGCATCAAAGGTACTGTCTCCTACTGCTTTCCTATTGTTTGTAAAATCCACAAGCATGATGGCGTTTTTCGCAACGAGACCGATGAGCATGATAATCCCCAAGATGGTGAAGATATTCAGTGTCTGGTTCGTCAGTGCCATGAGAAGTAAAGCCCCAATGAACGAAAGCGGAACAGAGAAAATCACGATGAACGGCGTAGCAAAGCTGTCATACAGAGCCACCATTACCAAATACATAAGGACAATAGCCGCTAATAAAGCGAATCCTAATGTACCGAAACCTTCCTGCTGGTTTTCCATGTTTCCTCCCCATCTGTATTCTACACCAGCTTTTTTCTGGATTTTAGAGAGCTGCTGTTCCCATTCAGCTGCGATAGTTCCCGCAGGTCTTCCGATAGCTTTTGCTTTGACAGATACAGAAGGCGTTTTGTCTCTTCTCTCTAATAGTGAAGGTCCAGAGCCGTAGCTGATGTCAGCAAACTGCTCCAAACGAACCACTTGTCCAGTAGCGCTTACGAATTTCAGGTTTTTAACATCATCGATGGAAGCTCTCCCGATTTCGTCATATCTGATGTTGATATCATATTCATATTCTCCAGCACGATATTTAGAATCTGTGTTTCCAGAGAAAGCGATCTGCATCGTTTGTCCCACAGAAGCAATGTTCAGCCCGAGAGAAGTCATTTTTTCTCTATCTACTTTTACATTGATTTCTGGGTTACCATCTTCGGAGGAAAGTTTCACCTCGGAAGCTCCTGGGATTTTTTCCAGTTGTTTCGCTGCTTGTTTTGCAAATTCCAAGGCATCTTTCAGGTCAGTGCCTGTTACAGTCAGGTTAATAGGTGCCTGCTCTGCTCCGATGAGTCCCATCTGAACGATTTTTATTTTCGCTCCGATGATTTTTTTCTCCAATTCTCTTTTTAGTTTAGCTGAATAAATGTCTGAACTTTCTTTGACACTGCCATCTTTTTTCAAGAAAACTTGGATTTGGGATTTGTATTTCGTTCCAGAAGTGGAAGCCATCCCGTCATCTGCTTTTCCTACTGTGGTGATGATTTTTTCTACATCAGGAATCCCGCTGATGTACTGCTCTGCCTGTTGAGTGAGCTTATTGGTTTTCTCGATAGAGGCATCTTTTTCTAATTCAAACTGAACCAAAAACTCGCCTTTGTCACTTTTCGGGAAGAAATCCACTCCGATGTAGCCCATAGAGAACAGCCCGATAGTAGAAACCAAGAACAGAACTAAAGTAACTCCCAGTGTTATCAGCTTTGTTTTTACTGATTGCAATGCCCATTTTAGCAAATTACCAATACTTTGAGTAAAGTTGTTCAGCGTGTTTTCAAAACCGAAAATTATTTTTCCGAAGAAAGAATTTTCGTCGATATGTTCTAGTTTTCCTACTCTAGAGAACAGCCAAGGCACGATGGTAAAGGACACCAATAGGGAAAGCATTGTAGAAATCATTACCGTAACGCAGAACTGCACCAAGATATCCGCTACAAGTCCCGTAGCCATAGCAATCGGAAGGAATACCACCACGATAACCAAAGTAATCGCTGTAACGGTAAATCCAATCTCAGATGCTCCATCATAAGCCGCACGAACTTTGTTTTTACCCATCTCCATATGGCGGTGAATGTTCTCGATAACCACGATGGCGTCATCCACCAAGATACCTACCACCAGTGAAAGCCCAAGCAAGGACATCAGGTTCAGGGTATATCCCATGAAATATAGACCAATGAAAGTCGCAATCAATGAAAGAGGAATCGCCACCATCGTAATCACTGCGTTTCTCAAACTATGTAAGAAGAAAAGCATGATAAACCCTACCAAAACGATAGCTAGGAACAAGTCAAAAATCACATTATTCGCAGCATTCAGCGTGTAATCTGTGGTGTCATTCGCTATTTCTAATTTTATTCCTTGTTTTTCGTAGTCTTTTTCTACGGTTTTTATAGTGTTTTTGATCGCTTCACTCACCTCTACGGCATTGGCATCAGACTGCTTGGTAACCTGTAATAGAATGGTGTTTTTTTGGTTAATTCTCGCGATTTTTTCTACATCTTTCTCGCCATCTTGTATATCTGCGATATCTCCAAGGCGGATCATCATTCCAGAAGGCGTAGTGATAGGCAGCCTTCTCATTTCTTCCACAGAACCTATTTTACCCATTAGACGGATGATGGTCTGTTTTTCTCTTGTTTTCGCGTTTCCTGTTGGGAAGTCCAAGTTGGATGCTGCGATAATCTGCTGAACCTGAGCGATGGACAGCCCGTAACCTTCTAATTTTTCAGGGTGAATGTTCACTTGGATTTCTTTCTCCTGACCACCCACCATGGTTACCTGTGCTACACCATTTACACGGGAAAAAATAGGCTGGATTTTTTTATCCAAAAGGTCATAAAGTTCTTTTTCAGACATTTTGGAAGTCACCGAGATATTCATAATCGGCACATCATCCAGTGAGAATTTATTCAAAGATGGTGTTTTGGCATCATCTGGCAGCTGGCTGACGATGGCGTTTATTTTTCTTTGGGCATCGGTCATTAGGTAGTTTACATCTGCTCCTGTGTTTAGGGTAATGGTTACTAATGACAAGCTCTCAAAGGATTTAGATTCTATTTTTTTAACATTTTCCATAGAAGATACCGCATTTTCTATTTTTTTGGTCACGGTATTTTCTACCTCAGAAGGCGAGGCACCAGGGTAGACTGTCTGTATACTGATGGTGTTGGTCTCCATTTTTGGGATAAGCTCATAGCCGAGAAGGCTGTAAGAGAAAATCCCTCCCAAGGTAAGGATGATAAAGAGAACGAGGATGATGCTCGGACGCTTTATGGATATTTCAGGTAAATTCATAATTTTCTAATTTATTTGATGATTTCTACTGGAGTTTGATCAGAAAGATTCACTTGTCCAGTGGTTACTACTTGATCGCCTTTGGATAGTCCAGAAAGCACTTCTATATAATCTCCGAAGTTTCTTCCTGAGGTGATGGTTTTCAGTTCTGCTTTTCCGTTTTTGATGACATAAACTTGGTTAGAACTCACACTTCCCACGAAAGCTGTTCTCGGCACTGTCAAAATCTGGCTGCTTTCTTTCTCTCCGAAATATGCCGTTCCGTACATTCCCGCTTTTAGGGTGTTATTGGTATTGTTTTTAATTTCCACTTCTACTGGGAAATTTAGGCTGGCATCGGCTTTTGGAGCGACGAAGGTCACCACACCAGAATATTTTTCATCTGGATAAACCGAAGAAGAAACCTCCACAGCCTGTCCTACTCTCACAGAGCTGATGTGTTTTTCATCTACTTTCACTTCTAATTTAAGCGTGCCGATGTTTACGATTTCAAATAAAGCCTGCCCTGGCGCCACGAAAGAACCTGGTTCTATATTTTTCTTATTGATAATTCCTGAAAACGAAGCTCTTACATTCACATCAGAAGCGCTAAGCTGTGCGCTTTGAAGGCTGTTTTTAGCAGTTTGCGCTTGGAGGCGAACTTGGTCAAGCTGCTGCTTGGTCACGCCTCCTGAAGCGTAAGCACTCTCGAAACGCTTCACTTCGGCTAGGGCGTTGTTATAGACTGCCTGTGCATTTTGCACATTTACATTCTGCTGCTCACCTTTGATGATGGCAAGAACCTGCCCAGCGCCTACACGGCTTCCCTCATTTACTAAAACACGAACCACACGCCCTTGAGTTTCAGCAGAAAGAGCGACTTCCTGTTTTGCTTGGAAAGTTCCGTTGGCTTCGTATTGAGTATTCACGCTTCTGAAATCTACGATGTCCGCTCTTACGGCTACATTGGCGTTTTTCTCTGCTACGATGGCTGTTGCCTGCTCACTTTTTTCTTTATTTTTATTTAAAACGAAGACAATTCCTGCGATTGAAACTCCGATTAAAGCGATTGTTATGATTGTTTTTTTCATTTTTATTTAAATTTATTTTGTTAATGTATTTAGTTCTCCTCTTGATTTTATTAGTTTTATTTCAGCTATTTTGTATTCCAGCAGAGCGTTGGTATAGTTGTTTTGTGCATCTGCGTAGGCTTTTTCTGCATCCAATAAATCGGTAAGCGTAGAAAGCCCGTATTTATAGTTGTTTTGTGTGTTTTCTAGAACACTCTTCGCTAAATCTACATTTTCTTTTTGAGTGTTGATAGTGATTAAACTATTGTTAATCTGAGTTTTAGCGTTTTCTATATCTAGGCTGATTGCCAGTTCTGCTTCTCTTTTTTCCACTTCAGCTTTTCTGATGTTTACATCGGCTTGGCGAAGTTTGGCTCTTGTAGAAAACCCATTGAAAACAGGGATGTTTAGACTTAGCCCAATGCTCGCGGCGCTGTAGTAGGATGTGTGTTCATCTTTACTAAACCAAGGGAATTTTTGTCCTACTCCAGTGTAGCCAAAGTTTCCTGAAAGCGCCAGAGTAGGATAGTATTCTGCTTTTTTAGCTTTTCTGTCCAGTTCTAAGAGTTCCAGCTGTTTATTGATAACTTTGATTTCTGTTCTATTCTCTACGCTTGCTTCATTTCCGAGAAGGGCAGGTGCCGCATCAAAGGAATCATCAGGCATCACAATGGATTTATTGATGTCCATTCCTATCATGAATTTTAGGGAATGTTCTTGCAGTTGTAGCACTTCTAAAATCTGCTGTTTAGAGGCTTTTAGGTTGTTCACAGCTACATTGGTTCTATCCAAATCTATTTTTTTAGCCAGACCACTTTTGTATAGTCCTTCTATGATGTCTCTGGTTTTAGTGGTGCTGTTTAGATTCGTCTCCACAGTTTTCAGCTTCTGTTGTGTTTGATAAACTTGATAGTAAGCCGTAGCTACTTTTTCTATCAGATTTTCATTGGTAAGTTGTTGATTGATAGCATAAAACTCACGAGTGGTTTTGGCTGCTTTCAGACCGATGAAAACACTTTGGTTGAACAACTGCTGAGTAACGGAAATTCCCGCTGAAGTCTGCCATGGGTTACCTATTTTTACTTGATTTCCCATAAAGCTCAACTGTTGCAGAATAGGGTTGTATGTGAGACTTCCTGTGACATTCACCTGTGGAAGTGTAGCTGCGCGCACTTGCTCTATCTGGTACTCTGCGTTTTCGTATTCTAATTTGGCTTTTACAGCCTCTGCTTTATGCTCTAGGGCATAATTAACCGCTTTGCTGAGCGTCAGCTCTTCCTGCGCTTTTGGGAAGAAGCTCAGTAGAGCCAAAGCTATTGATAAACTATATTTCATTTTCTTTTTTTATTAAATTTTCTACTATTTCTAAACCTTTTGGAGTTACGATTGACCTTAGATAAAATTCTAAAAATTTGTTATCATGTTCTTTTATTGATATACTTTTTCCTATTTCTTCTGGGAATGCTTCATACAAATCAATGGCATCACTTCCTGCGATAAACTGGACAGCAAGAAAAGTTTTATCCAGATTTTTTCGGTAGACTCTCTGTTTTATTCCCTCACTTATATTGCCTTCCATGTGGGTTTTCATATCCTTGCAGCGTCTTTTTTCAAAATCATAACAAAGCTCTGGGTAATATTTTTTGAGCTGAAAAAAACAAGGAGATGTTTCAAAATCCTTTCCTAAAATACCATCTATTGATTCCTTGATTTTGAAATGCTCATGGATAGCAGTTTCACATTTTCCTGATATTTCTTCTATTTTACCGAAAGCCAGACTGTATATATAGCCCAAAACAGCCTTTACCAAATCATCTTTTGATGGGAAATACTGATAAATGGTCTTTTTAGAAATATGAAGAGATTGAGCAATATCATCCATCCCGACAGTCTTAAAGCCATTCCTCAGAAATAATTCCTTTGATTTTTCTAATATAGTGTCTTTCATATTTTGTCTGATTTTGTTTTGTAAATATATAAAAACTCGGAAACAAAAAAAATAAAAAAAGTTTCCGAGTTTATTTGTTTATTGTAAAGTATTGATTTTCAGTGATAAAATTTCACATTTTTTAAAGAAAAATCATTGAAAAGAGAAAAACTATTTATAATAAGTTTCCAAAAAAATGAAAAAATCATTCATTCTGTAGATGTTATTTGCCGCCAAATAAACACACAGAACAAGGACGACGGAAACCAAGAAATTCAGGATTTTAGGCTGTTTCTGGTAAGAATGGAACAGCCAGCCAAGGAACAGCGGATAGACAAAAACGAAATGTCCTCCGTAGATGTAGGCAACATTGAGCCCGAATTTTAGCACACAATGGATAATGATATCTACCAAAAATGAAAGTGTAAGTATCTGGAAATAAGTGTTTTTAAAGTTTTTTATAATGCTCCAAATCACCAATATGAGTAAAATCCCAACAAAGAGATAAGACCAATCGGACTTGTAAACATCCATAAAAAGGGCTTTGTATTCAAATCCTTTCTTGTTGTTATAGTTTTTAATAATGAACCCAGGGAATAATATGTTTCCGCCTAAAAACCAAGAGGTTACCATATCCCAAAAAGGCACAGATTTGGCGTTGGAAAACTTTTCGTACTGCTCATCGGTTTTAGATAGAATTTGCCTTAAATTAAAATCCATCCGCATCAGGAATAATAGAACAAAAACTCCAGCGGAAAGGGCTACTTTTAGAGTCGCTTGCCAGAATTTTTTCCAAGACAGGAAAAGTCTTTTTTCAAATAAAATAGGAATGTAAGTTTTGACAATATTTGTGATGGTAAGCCCTCCAATCGCCACGCCAGAGAGCATCAACGGGAAAAAAGAAATGCTCTGTTTCTGCTGGATTTTTCTTGCAGCGTAATAATTAAAAAAGGTCAGAAGAAAGAGCGAATAAGTGTAAGTTTCGGGCGTAAAAGACAAAAGAATATTCGTGGAGAAAAAAGCAAAGAAAACGGTCAAAAGCCACGCTGATTTATTAGAAATCAAAGTGATGTTGGTCAAATATTTATAAATCTGAACCAAAGTCAAACTAATAGTAATGGTGCTGAGCCACGCCCAAACCAGTCTGAAAATCTCGTTTTTCTTGCCGCCAGAAACGAAAAGTGCAAAATTCCGTAAAAAATCAAAAAAATAAATAGACAGCGGATGCCGTTCAAAACCGCCGCCAGTCATTATAATTGCTCGGTTATCAAAACTAAAATAAGCATCCCACGGAATACGGTCATCGAAAATGATGCGGTATTTCAGTGCGATGATGCTTCCTAAACTCCCATAAACAAGCACGAATAAGCCGAATACAAGATATTCTGCTTTGTTATTTGGGAAGAGAAGGGACAGGGCGCAGTGGATTTTTGATTTTAGTTTTGTCATTGCTGCAAAATTAGAAAAATATAACAGAAAAGAACATTTCTCATGAAAGCAGATTTTTATTTTCTATTTTTGCTGAAACATTTAGAAATATGTTTTCCGACGAATATTTTATGAAAGCAGCTCTCCAAGAGGCTCGCTATGCCCTTGAAGAAGAGGAGGTTCCGATAGGCTGTGTGATAGTTTGTAATAACAAGATTATCGCCAGAGGACATAATCTTACCGAACGACTGAACGACATCACAGCCCACGCCGAAATGCAGAGTATAACCTCGGCGGCTGATTTTCTTGGTGGTAAATACCTGAAAGACTGCACGATGTATGTGACTCTGGAGCCGTGTGTGATGTGTGCTGGAGCTTTGTTTTGGTCGCAGATTTCTCGCTTGGTCATTGGAGCAAGAGATGAAAAGCGCGGTTTTCTAAACAAAGAAATAGAACTTCACCCTAAAACCGAAATCATTATAGGCGTTTTAGAGGAAGAATGCTCCCTTTTGGTCAGTGAGTTTTTCAAGGGAAAACGAT
>CAUQVP010000039.1:0-14961 GCA_963521545.1 uncultured Flavobacteriaceae bacterium
TTATCTGCTGGGCGATTTCCTGCATGGAAACCTCAGGGAAAGGCGATTTTTTCAGAAGTAATTTGGTAAGGTCAGAGTTCAGATTTTCACTGATGTATTTTTGTACTTCTGGCGCGGTTATTTTCTGAAAAAAACGCATGGTTTATTTGTTTTTAGGCTTTGGATGGTCTATAGTAGCACTGTCCACTACGAGGATAAAAATTTCTTCGTTTTTCCTTTTCATAAAGTAGTTTTCGCGGGCGTATTTCTCTTTTTCATCCTTATTTTGCATAAGTCTTTTGTAGAAAGCCTCGTTTTTTTCAAACTCTCCTTTGTAGAAAGCCAATTGCTCCTCGTATTTATTGATTTCTTGGTTTAGATTTCTGACCACGAGCCAAGAAGTATTGTCAATGAAAGTCATCCAAAAAACAAACACCGCACCTGTGAAAAAATATCTGTTCAAAAATATTTTTTTCACAAGTTCCATCTTTTGGTTGGTTTTTGGTTGGTTATTTTCAGTTTGATTCATTATTAGGCGTTTTTAGCGAGTTTCTCACTACGGTTGAAAGGAAATCTATCGCTACAGTGTTTGGTTTCATGTTTGGAATAATGATATCCGCATGAGATTTGGATGGTTCTATGAATTCATCATGCATCGGCTTTAGGGTAGTTTGGTAACGGTGTAAAACCTCTTCCAAATCCCTTCCTCTCTCTTGGGTGTCCCTGCGGATACGGCGGATAAGCCTTTCATCATTGTCGGCATGGACAAAAACTTTCAAATCACACTCCTTCAAGAGTTCTTTACTCGTTAAAACTAAAATTCCCTCTACTATCAATACATCACGAGGTTCTATCACGGTGTAATTTCCTGTTCTGGTATGCGCTACGAACGAATAAATGGGCTGTTCTATGCTTTTTCCCTTTTTCAAAGCGCGGACATGTTTCACCAATAAATCAAAGTCAATAGATTTAGGGTGGTCATAGTTCAAGCTTTCCCTTTCCTGAAGCGAAAGATGGGAATTATCATGATAATAATTGTCCTGCGAAAGAACATTAACTTTCTCAGGATCAAGGCTTTTTAGAATTTTAGAAACTACAGTAGTTTTTCCAGAGCCAGTTCCTCCAGCGATACCGATAACAAGCATAAAAATTTATTTTGGCAAAGATAATAAAAATATGCTTTTTTCTGCCGAAGAGGATTTGGTTTTAAAAAAGTTTTAAGATTTATTTTCTGTTAATATGATTTTGTAGCCAAAGTTTTGTTTTTTTTGAGAAGACTAGTCATCACCTTCATTACAGCTATTTTTACTGGCTGTCCATCCCAAATAACATCCTAAGATAGTTAATATAGGATAGATGAACAGAGCAGACGGCGGATAAATTACAGGTAAAACACCCAAGAAGAAAACCCCTACAGCTATGATGAGCAAATATTTAAAAAGTGTTTTCATTTTTAAACCCAATTACATAACAAAGATAGTAATATTTTGATTAAAATTCCACCATCACAGGGCAGTGGTCAGAGTGTACGGCTTCTTTTAGGATGACGGCTCTTTTTAGCAGGTTTTCCATCGATTGGCTCAAGAAATTATAGTCCAATCTCCAGCCCTTGTTATTCGCTCTGGCATTTGCTCGGTAGCTCCACCATGAGTATTGGTTCGGCTCTTGGTTGAAATATCGGAAACTGTCTATCAGTCCACATTCATCGATGAATTTGCTGAGCCATTCGCGCTCTATGGGAAGAAACCCAGAGGTGTTCGCAAGGCGGATAGGGTCGTGGATGTCTATCGCCTGATGACAGATATTAAAATCGCCAGAAATGATGAGATTTGGGATTTTCTTTTTTAATTCTTTGATGTAATCTAGGAAATCATAGCAAAACTGCATTTTAAAATCCAATCGGTCAATATTCGTAGCAGACGGCACATAAACCGAAATCACAGAAAAGCCTTCAAAATCAGCTCTAATGATTCTCCCTTCGGCATCTATATGCTCTATTCCACATCCGTATTCTATATGTTTGGGTTCGTGTTTGGTGACGATTCCTACGCCGCTGTATCCTTTCTTTTCTGCTGAATACCAGTAACTTTGGTAGCCGAGTTCAGCGAAACTGATTTGGTCAATCTGCTCGGGCTGGGCTTTGCTTTCTTGGATGCACAAAATATCAGGGTTTGCTGATTTTAACCAAGATAAAAAATCTTTCCCAAAGGCTGCACGGATGCCGTTTACATTATAACTGATGAGTTTCATTTGTTTTAGAATTAAAATTTAAAAATAAAATATTTTTTATTGTTGATTAAAAATTTATCGTTTTTTCATCATCATTAGGAAAATCACAGGAATTCCGAATAGCGAACTGATGATATTGAGAGGCATTTGCCAAATCTCGGAAATAATGGAGAAAATCTCCATTATTAGGGCGCCGATGAGGACATTGAGAATCCATTGGTGCCATAGCTGGGCAGGATTCCAAATCATTCTACAAAAGTGTGGAACAATCACGCCGATGAACAGAACAGGCCCTAAAAACGCTGTGACAGAGGCTGATAGCAGAGATGAGGCGATGATGATGGTAAATTTCAGCTGGGTAAGATTCACTCCGAAAGTTCTGGCGTAGTCCTCTCCAAGGCTCATTCCTATCAGTGGTTTTATGGCTTTGAATGTGATGATTAGACCTAATGAAACAAGGACAGCTAACACCAAGTTTTGTGAAAAACTAACTTGGTTATTCCCACCAAAAGACCATAGAATGTAGCTTTTCAGGGATTCGTTTTCGGCATAAAATTGTAAAATGCTGATGACAGCTCCAGCCAAAGCGGACACCAAAAATCCAAAAATAATGATGTAGGAAGAATCTTTGAAATTTTTAGAAAAAATCAATAGAAAAATCAGCAGGATAACGCTTCCGCAGATAGCAAAAATACTGATTAGACTATGTTGGAGAAATTCAGGAATGATAAAATCTTTGGAAGCTAAAATGTAGAAAGCCACAGACAAACTTGCCGCGGAAGAAATTCCCAATACAGAAGGCCCAGCCAATGGATTTTTAAAGTATTCTTGCAGCAGAAATCCGCTTGTAGGAATAGAAATTCCTGCCAGCAGCACGGCCAGAGTTCTATTCGCTCTTATGCTTATTATTTCCTGATGAAAATTTTCTTGACTCCAAAAATCAGAAAAACTCAGGTCGGAAAATCCAGTGTTAAGATTGATGACCAGTGAAACCAATATCAAGCATAATAATACAACACAAAGAATCAAAAAATTTCTAAACATTCTGAAAGGAAAAACTGAAAAATAAGAAATGGCCTCAAGGTAATTTTTACTTTTGAGACCATTGTCCATTAGATTTTTACAATGTTATTTCAAAGAATTGATTTTCTCTGTGAGAGCTTCTTTGGATGGAAAAGCTCCCATTATTTCTTCTCGTTTTTCTCCTTTTGTAATCAGGGTAAAAGGAATGGCATCACCTCTCCATGTTTCGAAGTTTTTGCTGAAAAAATCTTGGGAAAGGTTTCCAAAATTGAATAAAATTATATTATTCTTTAATCCAGATCTTTCCGCAAAATCAGCAACTTTAGTCCAGTTCTGTGGCTCGTCTAAATTTATGAAGGTGAATTTTACTTTTTCGTTTTTTAGTTCTGTCATTTTCTCCTGAAAATGAGGCATTTCATCCATACAAGGTCTGCACCAAGTAGCGAAAAAGTTGGTAACATAGAGAGTGTCATTTTTTTTAGGTGCAAAAACCTCAGAAATTTGTTCTTGGCTCATTTCTTTGAGCAGGGTAGAACTTTGCGGTTCTTGTTTTTCAGTGGTTTCTACGGTTTGGGTTTCTTCTGTTTGGATGTTTGTTTCCTCTTTTTTGTTGCAGCTTACTAAAGCTAAAACTGTTAATGTAGCGATGATTTTTTTCATTCGAAAAATTATTTTTTAAATTATTATTTGTAAATAAATTCCAAAAAATCCAAAACTATCAATTTTTAGTATTCTTATTCATAGATTTAGAAAAGAATTGATTAAATTTGCCTTAGACTTCTTGGGCTAAATTTATAGCTTGGCAAAGTTAAATAAAAAAAGAAGTAGCTGCCAAACACAAAAAATTAAATAAAAGTTAAAAAACGCTATACATTGAGGAGGTTAGGCAATATTTTGAAAATATCTATTGTTATGATAGAAATTATGGTGCTGCTCATGTTCTGGGCGAATGTATGGGTTTTTCATTTGACCAATGGAAGAACATTCAGCCAAGTGAGCAAGGTGCCTCCTCGGACATGTGCCCTGGTTTTGGGAACTTCTCCAAAGATGAAATCTGGTAAGGCAAATCCTTATTTCATCTCTAGAATGAAGGCTGCGGCGACTCTGTATCATCATGGGAAAATAAAAAAAATCATCGTAAGTGGAGAGAAAAGCCCTTATTATAACGAGCCAGAGGCGATGAAAAGTTATTTGGTTGGTTATGAGGGTGTTCCAGAAAATGTGATAACGGAGGATTTTGAAGGATTTAGTACGCGGGAGAGTATTCTTCGGTGTAAAAATATTTTTAATGAGTCTAATGTGATTATTGTATCTCAGGGGTATCACAACCTCAGAGCTTTGTTTTTTGCGAGAAATCATGGTATGAATGCATTGGGATTTGATGCGCGGGATGTCACAAAAAATGAGAGTTTTTACCGAAATCATATGCGGGAAGTTTTGGCGAGAGTTCAGGCGGCAGTGTATTATTTCTTAAAAATTTCATAAATTTGCCCATTACCTAAGAATTAAATCCAAAAAGGAGCTGATTCTTAAATGATAAAAAATAATGAAACAGATAAAAAATAACCCTAAAATAATGCGTGCATGGGCGGTGTATGACTGGGCGAACTCGGTTTATTCCCTAGTGATTACATCTACCATTTTTCCTATCTATTATTCTATTCTGACGACGGCTTATGAGAAAAATGAGTTTGTAGAAGAAACAGGAAAATGGATAAAAGTGCCTGTGCGAAATATGATTTCGTTTTTTGGGAAGCAGTATGAACCAGATGCAGTCTATGGATATTCCTTGACATTATCATTTTTCATAGTGGTTATCCTTACGCCTATTTTGTCTTCTTTGGCGGATATCATCGGAAATAAAAAATCTTTTTTACAGTTTTTCTGTTACCTTGGAGCGACATCTTGTATGGGGTTGGCGCTCTTTGTGAATATGAAAACGGTGTATTTAGGTTTGCTTTTTAGCGTTACTGCGAGTATTGGTTTCTGGGGGAGTTTGGTTTTTTATAATTCATTTTTGCCCGATATTGCTACGAAAGATAAGCAAGATGCATTGTCTGCAAAGGGCTATGTCTATGGGTATATAGGCTCTGTGGTGCTGGTGATTATCTGCTTGATACTCATTCAGGTGGTAGCGCAGAATGCTAAGCAGGCGCTATTTTACACGAGGGTAAGTTTCTTATTGACAGGGGCTTGGTGGTTTGGTTTTTCGCAATATACATTTAAACACCTGCCGAAATTTGGGGAAGTTAAAGACCAGCTGCCAAAGGATTTGGTTTTGTTGAATTTTAAAAATATATTCAAATCTCATGAAGAGCATGGAGGGTGGTTTCAGGTAGTAAAAGGCAATATTAAATTCTACATAGAAATAGTAAAAGAGAGTTTTAGAGAACTTTATAAAATAGGAAAAGAACTCTTTAAAACACCGAATCTAAAGTATTTCTTGTCAAGTTTCTTTTTCTATAGTGTAGGAATGCAGACAATTTTCCTAATGGCAACTTTATTTGGGAAAAGTGAAATAAACCTAGAAGAAGGAAAACTGATAGCAACTCTGTTAATCATTCAAATAGAAGCAATTATCGGTGCGGTTATATTTTCAAGGTTGTCTAAAAGAATAGGAAATAAAAATGTAATCAGTATCACGGTTTTCCTTTGGATAGTGGTCTGTGTATGGGCGTATGCACTTAATAAAGCTAATCCCAATGTGGAATATCATTTCTATGCCGTTGCAGGTTTGGTGGGACTTGTGATGGGAGGATTACAGGCGATGTCCCGTTCTACTTATAGTAGGCTTTTGCCAGAGAATAGTATGGATAATACTACATTTTTTAGTTTTTATGATGTATTGGAGAAAATAGCCATAATGATGGGGACACTCATATTTTCATTTATTATTGATAAATATGATGTGATAAAGAACTGTTTTGCTCAAGTAGATATTGTTTTGCCATCAGCGGCAGGAATGCGTTTTGCGGCTTTCTTCATGGGTGTGTTTTTCCTATTAGGTTTGATTTTGATAAGATTTGTTAAAATTAAGGTGATGGGGGATAAGGAAGTTTTGTAACAGCCTTCAAATAGAGTTTCTACTTTATAAAAGAATAAACTAATGAAAAAAACTTTATCCAAAATAATTAATAAAATATATGATGGGGATAATAATATAGATATATCTGAAATGAGATACCTTCCTAGGTGGGGTGTTTTATTTATAGATGTATGTATTTTGCTGTTTTCATTGTTAATTATAGAACAGATAGGTGTCTATTTTACAGGGACAATGGATTTTTATAAAAAATGTTCTCTCATTGTAGGGGTGAATGTGTTTTTTATGGTTATTTTCCGCACTTATTCAGGGATTGTCAGGCATTCTACTTTTATAGACCTTTCTAAAATATTTCTATCCATAGTATACACTATATTTGTTTTGGTTATTCTTAATGTAGTAGTGTATTGGAGAATGGATTATAAATTGTTCAAAACATCTTTATTGCTTGTTTATGCGGGAGTTTCCTTTGTGCTGTTGTTTATTTATCGTCTTTTTGTAAAGGAATTCTTTAACTTCATAAGAGAATATAGGAAGAATTTCCAAAAGAAAAGAATTCTGGTTTTGGGAATAGATGAGGTTTCTGTTTCTTTGGCAAAAATAATAGCGGACAACTCCTCTGTTCCATATCATTTGGTAGGTTTTATTACGGAAAGAACGGATTCTAAACAAGCGAGTTTGCTCAATAGAAAAATCTATACTAAACATGATATAGAGGAGTATCAGAAAACACTTGATATAGACGGTGTTCTTATCAACCGAAATGGACTGACTAAGGAAGCGATGCAGGAATGGGTGAATTTCTTCTTGGAGAAAGGTGTTCAGATGTATAAAGCGCCTGTTTTAGAGGAGATAAAAGAGGGCGGAGATTATTTCAAAATACAAAACATTCAGATAGAAGATTTGCTCAATAGAAAGCCAATCAGCATAGAAAATGAGGAGGTCAAAAGCAGGCATTATAACAAAAATGTCCTGATAACAGGAGGGGCAGGCTCTATCGGTAGTGAAATCGTAAGGCAGGTGGCAATGTCAGACCCTGCTCTGGTAGTGGTTTTAGACCAAGCAGAAACTCCGCTGTATGCTATAGAATTGGAATTAAAGGAAAGTTTCCCAAATGTTAATTTTAAATTTGTTTTAGCCGATATTTCTAATATCAATAGGCTGGAAAGTGTATTTGAAGAATACAAGTTTTCTGTGGTCTATCATGCCGCTGCCTATAAGCATGTTCCGCTGGTGGAAGAAAATCCACATGAGGGAGTTTTGGTGAATATTCAAGGAAGTAAAAACTTGGCTCTTCTTGCAAGTAAATACAAAGTGGATACCTTTGTGATGGTCTCTACGGACAAGGCGGTAAATCCTACCAATGTGATGGGAGCGTCCAAGAGAGCGGCTGAATTGTTCGTACAGGCACTTCAAAACCAACTAGGGAATACGACCAAGTTTGTAACCACTCGTTTCGGAAATGTTCTGGGGTCTAATGGTTCGGTTATCCCATATTTCAAAAAACAGATAGAGAAAGGCGGGCCGATCACGATTACCCACCCAGATATTGTGAGATACTTTATGACTATTCCAGAGGCGTGCGAGCTGGTTCTTCAGGCAGGAACTATGGGCGTGGGAGGAGAGATTTTTGTCTTCGATATGGGAGAGCCTGTGAAAATAGTGGATTTGGCGGAGAGAATGATAAGACTCTCTGGTTTTGAGCCAGATATAGACATTAAAATAGTATATACAGGGCTTCGTCCAGGGGAAAAACTTTATGAAGAACTACTGAGTGATGGAACGAAAACACTGCCGACACATCACGAGAAAATAATGATTTCTAAGGATGAGACTATGGAGTTTGAGAAAATAAATACACTAACCCAGAAAATATACGATCTAGCCAAAGAAAGCAATAAGATAGAAGTAGTTAGGACTCTGAAGGAAATCGTGGAAGAGTTTAAGAGTAATAATTCTGTTTACCAGCAGTTGGATTAGCCCTAATTCTGAAAAAAAGGATATATTTGCAATAATTATAAATGAGCAATGATGAAAATAAAAATATTTTTAATAATAACAGCACTTTTGGCTTTGACCTCTTGTAAAAATCAAAAAGAAATAGCCTATATGCAGAATATAGAGCAGATAGCAAAAGAGGCATCTCAGAAAAATGTGCAATCCACTATACAACCTAACGACCAGCTTTTGATATATGTGACTGCAAAGGATATGAGCATCACAGCGCCATTCAACCAAGGTGTGGCGACTGATATCAATAAATCACAAGTTAATTATTCCCAGCCTAATACTAACCTGCCGGCTTCTGGTCAGACCTCTGTATCAGGCGTTACTTATACCGTTTATTCAGATGGATTTATAGAATTTCCTGTTTTGGGTAGAATAAGCACTACTGGGAAAACAGTGGAGGCTTTGAAAGATGAGCTGACTAAAAAATTGAGAAAATATATCATAGACCCTACAGTAAGTGTTCGTTATGCTAACTATCGTGTAACGGTGCTTGGGGAAGTAAATAAACCAGGGGAATACCTCATTCCAGATGGAAAAACTACCTTGCTTGCAGCTTTGGGGCTTGCTGGGGATTTGACCATTTATGGGAAAAGAGATAATATTTTAGTAGTTAGAGAGCAGGATGGAGTAAGAACACAAGCCTATATCAACCTTACAGATGCTAATTTTATCAATTCTCCTTATTATCATTTGAAACAAAATGATGTGGTCTATGTAACACCTAATAATGCCAAGAAAAATTCTGCTTCTTTTGGGCCTCAGACTACGATTTACATATCGGTAGCGTCTATCATTGTGACAATTTTGGCATTGATTATTAAAAAATAAACATCAAAAATGAATAATAAAAATTCATCAAAATATCCCAATACAGACAAGCATCAAGTAGATGTCTTAGAGCTGATAAAACCATATACACAGAGTTGGAAATGGTTTGTAGTCTCTGCATTACTTGCTTTAGTATTGGCATTGTTATACCTTAGGACAGAAACTTATGTTTATCAGGTGCAGTCTTCTGTATTGGTGAAAGAAGCCAAAAATACATCAAGTTCCAGCACAGAAGCAGATTTGCTTATGGATTTATCAAAGCTGGGAGGAATGAGTTCTAATAGTATAGACAATGAGATAGAAATTTTTAAATCCAAAAAATTGATGAATGCCGTTGTAGAAAGCAAAAATCTGCAAGTGGCAGTTTATTCCAGCGACAATCTTAAGAGTAAAGAGCTTTATGGGGATACGGCTCCATTTTTTGTAAATGTAGTTAATGAAAAGAAGAATGCAGTATTTCCTCAGGAGAATGTGAAAATAGAGATAAATGGCGATAAGATTACATTGTCTTCCAGCGAGTTGGATAATGAAATTACGGGGAGGTTTAACAAGTTAATAAGTCTTCCGTATGCCAATATTATCATTACTAAAAATAAGGAATTTGATTCCGTAAAAGCGGGGGCTTTGGGCGAATTGTCCCTTTCTATCTTGTCAAAAGAAGCTCGTGTAGTTCAGTTGCAAAAAATGCTCAATGTAGGGCTGCTTAATAAAGATGCCACAATAGTAGGGTTGTCCATGAACTATCCTAATGTGGATAAAGCCAAAGACATCATTGATAATCTAGTAGTGGCCTACAACCAAGATGCAATCAGTGATAAAAACTCTCAGTCAAAAGAAACGATGAAGTTCATCGAAGGGCGTATTGAGGTGATATCCAGTGAGTTACAAAGTGTTGAGAATGAGAAGGAAAGGTTTAAAGAAAAAAACCAGCTGACAGACATAGGAGTAGAAGCCAAACTTAATTTGGAAACTAGTGCCCAGTCTAGAGCTAAACAGCTTGATATAGATGCCGAGGCGCAGATGGTGGATGGTATGATAGGCTATCTAAATAATAAGGGTGCATATCAGGTGCTGCCGTCAGCAGTAGGACTTACAGACCCTACAGCTTCTGCAGGAATAGAATCTTATAATCGTTTGGTTTTAGAAAGAGATAGATTGTTAGCATCAGCTACGGAAAATCACCCAGCAGTCGTTAATGTATCTCAGCAGCTAAATGAGCTAAAAGGCTCAATCATGCAGAGTTTGCAAAAGACTAAAACCAATCTGAAAATAGCAAGTTCGGAGTTGCAAATGGAGCAAAACCGAGCAAATGGGAAAATTTCCAAGTTACCGAATATAGAGAAATTATTCAGAAATATAGAAAGACAACAGCAGATTAAAGAGCAGTTGTATCTATTATTACTACAAAAAAGAGAAGAATCAGCCATTTCATTAGCCATCACAGGTGATAAAGCAAGGGTGATAGATGAGGCGTATTCTTCTGATGTGCCGGTGTCTCCTAAAAAGTCTATAATATTGATGGGAGCGCTGCTTTTAGGATTGATAATTCCGTTTGCTTTTATTTACATCAAAGAACTTTTGAATATCAAGATAAAAACAAAACAAGATGTAGAGAGACTTTCTTCTACGCCTGTTTTAGCGGAGTTGCCAAAAGTAGAAAAAGGCCAGTCCGAGCTTGTGGGAACGAACGATTCTTCCCTGATTGCGGAAGCCTTCCGATTATTGGTTACCAATATGAACTTTATTCTTCCTAAGAAAGACGAAGGAAAGGTGGTCTTTGTAACCTCTACGGTAAATGGAGAAGGGAAAACCTTTACTTCAGTTAATTTAGCTCAGACATTGTCCACGCCTAGAAAGAGAGTGATTTTGATAGGTTCAGATATTAGAAATCCACAGCTCCAAAGGTATAATAATAAAGCAAGGAAAGGCGTAGCAGGACTTACAGAGTTCCTATATAATGATGAAACTACTATAGAAAGTATCATACATAAATACGCTTCTGATTCTTATTTAGATGTGATTTATTCTGGAAGTATTCCACCAAATCCAGCAGACCTTCTGACTAATGGAAGGTATGAACTTCTATTGGCTGAATTGAAAAAGAAATATGACTATATTGTCATAGACACAGCACCATTGATGCTTGTGACAGATACGCTATTATTAGCTAATCTAGCAGATGCTACGATCTATATTATGCGTTCTGAATATTCAGAAAAAGCATTGATAGACTTTGCGAATAAGAACATCAGAGAAGGGAAAATCAAAAATGTTGGATTCGTTCTTAATGATGTGGAGAAGAGCAATTTTGGGTATAGAAACAAGTATGGCTATGGCTATTATACCGAAGGAAAAACTTGGTTTGACAGGCTTAAAAATAAAATAAAGCATATCATCAGTAGAAGCAGAAGGTGGTAGCAAATGATAACTCATGTATCGGCATGCAATAACGATAATAGATAAGTATAAACAATATTTCCCTGTAATAGTCAAATTATTAGGGTCGGGATTGCTTACTTCATTGGGATTCGTGCTGCTGGCTTCTGGAAAGTTTGATTATATATCTAATGAACTGTCCGTCAAGATATTGCTTTTTATTCAGTTTCAAATAATAGGAATCACGATTTCCAAATATGGACTGGATAGTTTGGTTTTTGCAAAGATGATAGGAGATACCAATAGTGTATATGACCCAGAGGAGTACATTAAAAAAAAAGGAATTCTCTTATCTATTCTGTGTGCAGGTGTTTATGCAGTAATGTATGATTATACCTATGCGCTCGTTATTTTTTGCACGATAGTATTTGATGTTTATAGTGTGGTGGCTATTGTCCAAATGAATGTGATGAAGCACTATAACTATGCACTCTTTGCGAATATAGCGGCTTATCCTCTTTTTTTTGGAGTTCTTCTTGTCAGTTCGCTTTTCTTTGAATACAGCTATGGGCAAATGATAGCGCTATATGTGGCGTGTATTTTTCTGAGGTTTTTGCTTTCATGGATTTTCATCATGAAAAAGAAGAAAACAGAGAATATAGAACTGATGAAGCTGGAAGTCCCGTTTAGTTTAGGAATTCAGCAGATTTTGAATTTTAGTTTATTTAAAATAGACCAAATCATCATTTCGCTTGGAGCTGTTTTAATGGTGTTTTTTGGGATTGCAGGACAGGATATTCAGCAGATTTTGTTTTTATCCAAATTCCCAGAGTTGGTTTCAGGAGTCTTGGTTTCGTTGTCGTTTTTGTATGGACCGTATTTGATTATAGAAAGCAGAGAAGGACTGATAGCGGTTTTGGATAAATACAAATGGATTTTGGTGCTTTATGGAGTGGGGCTGGTGGTTGCTCTTTGGATTTATACGCTGATTTGGCGAGGTGAGGCGGATTTGGATGTAGTTTATGCTGTTTCTTACCTTGTAGTTTCTGTATTGGCAGTTTTTGTAAATATGGTTACATTGGGATATTTGAAGAAAAACGAGGTAAATATATTGGTTAAAAATCTGGTGATAAGCAGTGGTATAGGGGTTGTTTATTTACTGATTATACCTTTTTTAGGGATGGGGAGATACATGGTTTGTAGTGTTCCTATACAGATGCTGTTTTTTTTGGCTTTAAGATTACAAAATAAAAAATGAATACATTATCTATATACAGTGAAATCAACATATTGGACTATGTTCTGATATTGTTGTATGTTTTATATATATTAAAACAGTTTTCTGTATATACTAAAATTGACCGAAAAATAGGCGCTTTTTCTTTGGTAATGGGATTATTACATTTCATTATCACATTTGCTTCGTATAGTTTCATTCTCGGTAGTGTAGCAGATGCTAAGCATTATTATTCTGAATCGATGTCTATAACTGACTGGGGCTTGTCTTATCTTTCCAATGGGACATCTTTTATTATTTTTTTGAATTATATGCTGGTTCAGTGGTTCCATTTGTCATTTTTAGGATGTTTTTTAGTTTTTTCTTTCATTTCTTATTTGGGCTGTTTGAAATTATTTGAAGTCATAATAGATCTTACAGACAGAAACTATAATATCTCTTATTTACTTTTGTTACTAATAGGAACACACTTTTGGACTGTTTCTCTTGGGAAAGATTCTCTCATGTTTTATTCCATGTGTTGTTTGTGTTACAACATTTATTTTGATAAACCCAAGAGTCATTACATTTTACCATTGTTATTGGTAGGACTTATCAGACTGCATGTTCTTATTTTTGTATTAGTAGGGGGAGGAGTTAGTTATGTTTTTACTAATAAAAAGATAAAAATGCAGACTAAATTTATTTTTGTGGGACTTGTTTTGGGGGCTCTGTTGGTTCTTATTCCATTCTTTTTAAAGGAAATAGCAGTGACCAACTTTAGTGATATAGAAGGAAAACTACAAAATTCTATGAATGCTAATTTAGAAGGGGGAGCGGGAGTAGATATGAAAGATAGTAATCTCATCGTAAAATGGTTCAGCTACATGTTCAGACCTTTTATTTTTGAAGCTAGAAACCCAATGTTTTTGGTGTCGGCTTTGGAGAATTTAGTTTGGCTGTACATCTTTTTCATCATAATCAAAGGTTTATTTTTTGATAAAATAAAGACAAATTATATCTTGTGGAGTTATATAGGAATCATATTGGCATGTACGCTTCCTTTGGCTTATACACTTGCTAATTTTGGGATTTCGATGAGACAAAAAATTATGATATTCCCATTTTTCTTAATTTTATTTTTTATTGTAAAAAACCACAGAAAATCATTCTATGAAAATTCTATTTCTGACCAAATACACCAGTAAAGGAGCCAACTCTCGTTATCGTTCTTATAACTACAAAAAATGGTTTGAGAAAGAGGGCGTAGAGGCTTCCTATTCGCCGTTGTTTAATGATTTCTATTTCAGATACCTGCATGGTAATATTCTGATGAAAAACATGGTGGCGCTTTGGTGTATGGTAAAGAGAGTTTTTTATCTTTTTTTTCATGTTCAGAAATACGACCATGTGGTCATAGAATATGAACTTTTCCCAAAACTCCCACTAGGTTTTGAATTGTTCTTTTTAAAGAAAATAAAATCTTTCAGCCTTGATTTTGATGATAATATTTCTGCAAATTACGCAGGAACGAGTTTGCAGAACAAAATTGCAGAACTGATGAAATTAGCCAAATTTGTCACCGTGGGAAATCGTTGGTATATTTCTGAATTTCAAGGAAAATTGATTTTTCTTCCGACAGTAATAGATTTAGATAAATATCCTCTTTGTGGTCTTCAAAAAGAAAATGATGCCAAGGAAATAGTCTGGATGGGTTCTCCTTCTACGACGAAACATTTCAAACTAGTGGACAAAGCCCTCGGAAGGCTTTCTGAAAAATATGATTTTACCCTAAAAGTTATCGGTGGAAAAGTAGAGCTGGATAAAAGAATTAAAACTAAATTTGAGAATTGGAATGCTCAAACCGAGAATAAAGACTTGGCCGAGAGTACCATAGGCATCATGCCCTTGGAAAACAGCTATTGGGAAATGGGAAAATGTGGATTCAAACTTATCCAATACATGGCCAGCGGTATCCCTGTGGTAGCATCTCCACTGCCCGCGAATAGGGATATTGTGACCAGTGATGTAGGTTTCACAGCAGAGAGCGAGGATGAATGGTATGAGAAATTATCCTTTTTGCTAGAGAATTTTGAACTTCGCCAAAAAATGGGACAGGCAGGAAGAAAAAGAGCTGAAGAAAGCTATTCTTACCAAGTTTGGGGCAAAAAATATGTAGAACTATTAAAAAACAATATATAGATTATGTGCGGTATCAATGGGCTGGTGTATAAAAATGCAGAAAACACAGATGTTC
>CAUQVP010000040.1:0-14586 GCA_963521545.1 uncultured Flavobacteriaceae bacterium
TATCTAAATAAAATTAACTTCGGCAAGGCATCGCTTTGTCGAAGTTTTTTATGTATTTTTGTAAAAATCAATTCTAAAAAATGTCTGTATCACTTATTTTAAAATATTTTCCAGAAATCACTGATGAACAAAAACAGCAGTTTGAAAAACTGGAACAGTTATATACCGAATGGAACGAGAAAATAAATGTCATTTCCCGAAAAGATATGGATGGGCTTTATGAAAAGCACATTCTGCATTCGCTCGGAATTGCCAAAGTAATGCCTTTTGCTGATGGCACAAAGGTGCTGGATATCGGCACAGGAGGCGGATTTCCTGGGATTCCGCTGGCTATTCTTTTTCCAGAGGTGAGTTTTACGCTGATAGATTCCATTGGCAAGAAAATAAAAGTGGTAGAAGCTGTTTCGGAGGGACTTGGGCTGAAAAATGTGACCGCAGTGCATGGAAGAGCTGAAAAACTGAAAGAGAAGTTTCATTTTGTGGTGAGTAGGGCTGTTACCCAGATGCCTGAGTTTTTACGATGGCTGAAAGGAAAATTTGAAAAAGAGCAGTTCAATGAAAAGCACAACGGTGTGCTTTACCTCAAAGGAGGAGATTTGGCGGAGGAACTGGCAGGGCTTCGCTGTGAGATTTTTCAGCTGAAAAATTATTTTGAAGAAGAATTTTTTGATACCAAAAAAGTGGTGTATTTATCGAAAGGAAATTTTAATTCGTAGGTAATTGATTGTTAATTTTTTACAGCTTTTAATTATTGTTTTTATATAAATAATTGAATATGAAATTTCTCTCAAAAATTATTTCGGAATTATTATCAGAAACTTCGGATTTATCCCAAACAGTAGTCGTTTTACCAGGGAAAAGGCCCGTAGTTTTTTTGAAACAAATCCTAAAAGAGCAGAAATACGAAGGTTTTTTACCTGAGTTTTTTACTGTGGATGAATTGATTAAGAAAATATCTGGAAAACAGCACATTCAGGGAATATCGCTGTGGCTTTTTGGGTATGATGTTTATAAGAAAATTTATCCCGAAGAAACTTTGGAAAACTTCCTAAAATGGTTTCCTACTTTGCTGAAAGACTGGGATGATATGCTCAAATTCAGCGAGGAGGACAAAGCTGTTTTGGAATATATGCTTGATGATGAGCGAATTAAAAACTGGGGCGAAACACTGGGAGATGGAGATAATGCAAGAAAACGAAACCTTAATTTTTGGAAAAAGATGAATGTTTTTTTACCTAAATTAAAGGAAAATCTCGAAGAAAAAGGCTGGGCGACTGATGGGATGATTCACGAAATGGTGAGAGAGAAAATAAGCGATTTTGCGGAGGAAACGGAAACAAAATTTGTTTTTTGTGGTTTCAATGCGCTTACGCCTTTGGAGGAAAAACTGATTCGGGAACTACTCCAAAAAGGAAAAGCTGAATGCTTTTTCCAAGCGGATGAATATTACATAAAAGACCTAAAACAGGAGGCTGGAAAGTTTTTGAGAAAGCATATGCACTGGAAGGAATTTAATGAAAACCGAAAATTCCAGTGGATAGAAAATAGTTTTTGTAAAGAGAAAAACATCAAGGTTTATGAGGTTGCAGGGAATGTAGCCCAAACTAAAATTCTGCCTGAAATATTACAAGAAATTCCAAAAGAAAATTATTCTAAAACGGCGGTTGTTTTATTAGATGAAAACCTGCTTCTGCCGAGTCTGGATGCGGTGAGTTTCGTGGATAATCTCAATATCACGATGGGATTTCCTATCAAAAATCTTGGTTTCAGCGGGGCGGTTAAGAAGCTTTTTTACTTACAAAAACAGCTCTGGAAAAATGATAAATCCTACTATTATTTGGATGTTTTTTCGGTTTTGGAAGAATTCCCAGATAATGAAGAAGATAGAAAAATAATAGACCAATTCACGGCTAAAATAGAAGACGAAAACATCGTTTATATTTCGAAAAAAATGATGCAGGAACATTTGGGCAAGCTTTCTTATTTTCAGCTTTTTGAGAAGAGAACAGCTACTGAACTGCTGGAGGATTTGTCTAATTTTTGTTATCAGTTGAAATTCAGAGAAATAGATGATATTTTATACGAAAATGTTTCTCTTTTTGAAACGACATTTAAGATTCTAAAAAATCATATGAAAGACTATGATTTTGAGATTTCTATAGATGCACTGGAGGTTTTGATGAATCAGCTTGTCAATTCAGAAAACTTGGATTTTCAGGGCGAACCACTTGAAGGACTGCAGTTTATGGGGCTTTTAGAAACTCGTCTTTTGGAT
This sequence comes from uncultured Flavobacteriaceae bacterium, assembly GCA_963521545.1. GTDB lineage: Bacteria > Bacteroidota > Bacteroidia > Flavobacteriales > Weeksellaceae > JABCPE02. The sequence goes on from CAUQVP010000040.1 coordinate 2,276, forward strand.
TTTGAAAATATTATCCTGCTTTCTGTAAATGAAGGAAAACTGCCGCTGGGGAATACGCAGAATACCTATCTTCCGTTCGATGTGAGAAGGAATTTTGGGCTGAATACTTTTTTGGAAAATGATAGTATTTATGCCTATCATTTCTACCGTTTGCTGCAAAATTCTAAAAATATCTATCTGTTATACAATGCCTTAGGTTCTGGAGTGAATACAGGCGAGAAAAGTAGATTTATTATCCAAATGGAAATGGAAAGCCCTCATAAAATGGAGCATATCGTGATAGAAAACACCTCTGAACCGATTTTGCAGGAGCCAATAATCATAGAAAAAACAGAAAAAGTTTTAGAGAAACTAAATGAATGGAAGGATAGGATTTCAGCATCACATTTGATTTCTTATCTCTATAATCCGATTGATTTTTACTTAAATAACATCTTAAAAGCAAAGGAAACAGAGGAGATAGAAGAAGAACTTTCGCAGCGAAACTATGGGAATTTGGTGCATTATGCTTTGGAGGAGTTGTATGGAGAATTACAGGGTAAAATCTTGAAAGAGAGTGATATAGAAGATTTAAAACCCAAAATAAATGAAGCTATTGATTCTGCAATTTCAGAACTTAAACACCAGCCAGAGCTTTATGAACGAGGAATGAACTACATTCATAAATCTATGGCAGCCAAGGTGGTAGAGCATATTTTAGATTATGATTTAGGTTTAATTAAAGCCGGTAACTCTTTAGAAATCATAAGTTTAGAAAATGGTATTAATGCTGAGTTTTTGCTGGATGAAAATGGTGAAAAAATTAACTTTGTCGGTTATATAGACCGTATAGACCGCCTAAATGGAGTGGTGCGAGTGATAGATTTTAAAACCGCAAAAGCTAAAAATCTTTTCGTGAAACCAAAGGAAGAAAAATTGGAAGATTTCGTGAGCAGTGCGGACAGCAAACAGGCTTTACAGCTGAGCATTTATGCATATATGACTCTGCATAACAAAGGTTTTGCGGTCAATCAGCTGCAATGCGGCATTTGGAGTTTTGCGGAAATATGGAAGGGCGTTCAGACTTTGAAGATTTATGATAATGAAAATATTGACAATGAGAATGTTAGCATCTGTATGAATTCCATTAAAAACATTATTTTAGAAATATTAAATCCTGGAATTCCGTTTAAAGAAAACTAAAATGAACCAAAATATATCTCTGACCATAGATTTTGTAAAGAAAACTTTGGAAGGAGCAGAGGCAGGGCATGATTGGTTTCATACCGAGCGGGTTTGGCGACTTGCAAGACTCATTGCCAAAACAGAAAACTGCAATCAAGAAATTGTGGAAATTTCGGCTTTATTACACGATATTGCCGACCCAAAAATTCATAATGGAGATGAAACCTTGGCGCTTGAGATTTCAGAGAAATTCCTTAATGAAATAGGAGTGGAAACTCAAGTGATAGAGCAGATTTTATTTGTCATCAAACATATTTCCTTTAAAAATAAAGGCGAAACGATAGAAAAGACCAAAGAGCTTGAAATCGTGCAGGATGCGGATAGACTGGATGCGATGGGAGCTATCGGCATAGCGCGGACTTTTAATTTTGGAGGATATAAAAATAATTTGATTTACAATCCTGATATTCAGCCGAATATCCATCAGACCAAAGAAGAATATAAAAAATCCAATGGCACAACAATCAATCATTTTTATGAAAAACTGCTCCTGCTGAAAAACCTTATGAATACTCATAAAGGCAGGGAATTAGCAGAGGAAAGGCATAGTTTTATGCTGGTGTTTTTGGAGCAGTTTTATAAAGAATGGAATTCGGGCTTAGATGTTTGATTCTATTTTGTTTAGAAAAGTATTGAAAATCAATACACTTTCGCTGAATTTATCAAAAATTTTATTTGAAATATGCGGAAGTTCGTTTTCTAAAAAATAAATTCTATCTGATTGATTATCAAAGAATAATAAAACATTGGTGTTTTTGCCTTCGGAGAGCATTTCTGATTCAACTTCGGAAATGATGTATTTCCTGCTGAAGTTTTTGATAATTGCTAAAAGTTCTTCTTCCAAAAAGGAATTCCAATCATTTATCTTGTGTTCTTCTGTGTGAAAAGTGATGCTGAGTATTGCCATTTTTGTGAAATTTTTAACTTAATTTTTTTTGTAAAAGTAATCAAATTTTCATAAATTGCCATGTTATTTATTTCTCATCGTAGAAAAGAAAAAATAGATGTAAATAGTGGTGCGTAAAGCACTGATTCATATAACTTTAATAAAAATAAATGAACGCAGGAGAAAAGTTAATTCCTATCAACATTGTTGATGAAATGAAGTCCTCTTACATAGACTATTCGATGTCGGTGATTGTTTCCCGTGCATTACCTGATGTAAGAGATGGTCTGAAACCCGTTCACAGAAGGGTTCTGTATGGTATGTATGATTTGGGAGTTTTTTCCAATAAAAAACATTTGAAATCAGCCAGAATCGTAGGGGATGTTTTGGGTAAATACCACCCTCACGGAGACAGCTCTGTATATGATGCTATGGTGCGTATGGCGCAGCCGTGGAGCTTGAGATACCCTATGGTAGATGGACAGGGGAACTTCGGTTCTATGGATGGCGACCCTCCAGCAGCGATGCGTTATACGGAAGCAAGGCTGAAAAAAATCTCAGATGAAATTCTTTCTGATTTAGATAAAGAAACGGTTGATTTTCAGAATAACTTCGATGATACAACTAAAGAGCCTACGGTTCTCCCTACGAGAATTCCTACACTTTTGGTGAACGGAAGTTCTGGTATCGCAGTAGGGATGGCTACCAATATGGCTCCGCATAACCTTAGCGAGAGTATAGATGCTATCTGTGCGTATATTGATAACAGAGATGTTACCATAGATGAGCTGATGAAACACATCATTGCTCCAGATTTCCCTACAGGAGGAATTATCTATGGTTATGACGGCGTGAGAGATGCTTTCCATACAGGGCGAGGGCGAGTGGTGCTGAGAGGAAAAGTGAAATTTGAGGAAATAGGAAACCGAAACGCTATCGTGGTAACAGAGGTGCCTTATCAAGTGAATAAGGCGGATATGATAGAGCGAACAGCAGAACTAGTAAAAGAGGATAAAATACCAGGGATTTATGAAATCCGTGATGAATCTGACAGAGAGGGACTTCGTGTGGTTTATGAATTGAAAAATGATGCGATTCCGAATGTGGTGCTTAATCTATTATATAAGTATACAGCTCTGCAGACTTCATTTAGTATCAATAATATTGCACTGGTTGGTGGAAGACCGCAACAGCTTAATTTAAAGGATATTATCTACAATTTCGTAGAGCATAGACATGATGTAGTAACCAGAAGAACAGAATACGAGCTGAAAAAAGCAAAAGAAAGAGCTCATATTTTGGAGGGGTATATGAGGGTGATTGCTACTCAGGACACGCTGGATAAAGCAATAGCAATTATTAGACATAGTACTAATCCACAGGCAGCGAAGGAAGGTTTGATAGCAGAATTTGAACTTTCTGAAATTCAAGCTCAGGCTATTCTTGATTTAAGACTTGCTCGTCTTACAGGAATGGAATTGGATAAAATTCGTGATGAATACGAGGAAATCATGAAGATTATCGCGGATTTAGAAGACATCCTATCTAATGAGGGCAGAAGATTTGAGATTATAAAGAACGAGCTTCTTGAAATCAAAGAAAAATACGGAGACGAAAGAAAATCAGAAATAGATTATTCTGGTGGTGAAATGTCCATAGAAGACATTATTCCAAACGAGCAGGTGGTGCTTACGATTTCTCACGCAGGGTATATTAAGAGAACTCTGCTTTCTGAATACAAAGTGCAGTCTAGGGGAGGCGTAGGTAATAAAGCCGCAACGACCCGTGATGAAGATTTCTTAGAATACATCGTATCTGCTACCAACCATCAGTATATGATGTTCTTCACAGAGAAAGGAAAATGCTACTGGCTGCGCGTATTCGAAATTCCAGAAGGCTCTAAAACAGCCAAAGGAAGGGCTGTTCAGAACCTTATTAACATTGAGCCAGATGATAAAATCAAGGCGTACATCAGAACCAATGACCTGAAAGATGTAGACTATGTAAATAGCATGTATGTGGTGATGGTTACCAAAAATGGTGTTATCAAGAAAACTTCGTTGGAGGCGTATTCTAGACCAAGAGTAAATGGGGTAAATGCCATAGAAATTCGTGAAGATGACCAGCTTTTAGAAGCAAGACTGACTACAGGTGAATCCGAAATCATGATTGCTACTAAAAATGGTAAATGTATCCGTTTCCCAGAGGAAAAAGTAAGAGCCGTGGGAAGAACTTCTATCGGGGTGAGAGGTATCACATTAGAAGATAATGACGAAGTAATCGGTATGATTATCGCTAATGATTTGGAGAAAGAATCTGTTTTAGTTGTTTCTGAAAAAGGCTACGGAAAGAGAACCGCAGTGGAGGATTACAGAGTTACCAACAGAGGAGGAAAAGGAGTTATCACCCTGAATATCACTGAAAAAACAGGAAAACTCATCGCGATACAAAATGTAACAGATGAAGATGGTCTGATGATTATCAATAAATCTGGTGTGGCTATCCGTATGGCTGTGGAAGAACTCCGCGTGATGGGAAGAAATACCCAAGGGGTGAAACTTATCAACCTCAAAGGAAGTGATAAAATCGCAGCGGTGGCAAAAGTAGAAATGGATAAAGATGTGGAAGATGCTGAAGAGCAAACTGAGGAAGGTGAAAACACAGGTAATACAGAGAATGTTTCAGAATAGAATTAAATAAAAAATTATCATTAACATGAAAAAAATAGTTTTAAGTTTAGCATTAGTGAGTGCATCATTCGCTTTTGCACAGAAAAAAGAAATCCAAAACGCTTCTAAAGCGATAGAAAAAAACGATATAGCAGCAGCTAAAGCAGAAATTTCAAAGGCTGAAGGTCTATTGAACGACCAGCTGTATCTGCTCGAACCATCAGTTTTGGAGGAATATTATTACGCGAAAGGAGTTTTATTGATAAAAGAAGGAAAAACGAGAGAAGGAGCTGCTCTTTTAGGGAAAATTGCAGATTTAAAAACGATTTATACAGGGAAAAACAGCGATAAAAAGAAAGTATTCTTTGCAGGAAAAGAAGCTGCTGAAAAAAGTGGAATACAAGGATTAAAAGTTGAAAATTATACTCCAAAAACTACTGAAAAAGTAAATAGTTTTGTAAATCCACTTTTGAAATCTGCAAGTGATGAAGCTTACAAAGCTTATCAAGCTAAAAACTACAACAAAGCAGCTGAAAAATACGAAGAAGTATACAACCTATTGAAAGCCGTAGGAAACGAGGATAAAACTTATCTTTACTACGCAGGGATAAACTATCAAGCGGCTGGAAAGAATAATGAAGCGATAGAGATTTATAACAGTCTGATTAACAGTGGATATACAGGAGTTACGACTCAGTATTTGGCAACTGATGTGAAAACTGGGCAGGTTCAGTCTTTTGATAAAAACTCTTTTGAATTGATTAAAAAATCTGGTTCAAATGAATACAAAGACCTAAAAACTCAATCGACTCCAAGCGTAGAACTAGAGCTATATGAATCAAACATAAGACTTTTGGTGGATGCTGCAAGATATGATGAAGCTTTGGTTTTGATAGAAAAAGGACTTAAAAAATTCCCTAACAATCAGAGATTGTCAGAATTACAAGGAGTTGCTTATTACAGATCTGGAAAAACTTCAGAATTTATCCAAAACCTTAAAAATCAAGTTGCTAAAAACCCTAATGACAAGGAATCTTGGTATAATTTAGGTTTCTTACAAAGTCAAGATAATGCTACTTTGGCAGATGCTGAAAAATCATTCAAAAAAGCATTGGAGATTGATGGAAACTATGTTTTGGCGCTGCAAGGTTTGGCTTATGCAGTTCATTTAAAGGATGATGAAAAGACATTGGAACAAATCCGAGCTTTCCAAAAAGCAAAGAAAATCAATGAAATGAATAAATTGATGGAAAAGAGAAGAGAAACCTTCAAAAAAGCTCTTCCTTACCTTGAAAAATGGCATTCCATTGAGCCTAAAAATGTAGAAGTAGTAAGTACTCTGAAAGGAATCTACATGAATTTAGACAATATGGATAAGTATAACCAGTTCAAGAATTTAGAAGATTCTTTGAAAAAATAATTTATATAAAATAAGCTCTATTTTTGTAGGGCTTATTTTTTTTAAAAATAAAAACCTTATGAAAAAGATTATTTTATTCCATTTGCTTTGTTTATTATCTTCATGCAATGGACAGGACAAAAAAACAGAAATAAAAAACGAGCAGATAAAAGCCGAAAAAAAGTTTGATATCAAACGATTTAATGAAAATAAGAAAAGCGGAGAATATATTTATACTGACAGCTTGGGAAATCAGGTGACGGAAATTACTACCAAAAGAGGTTATGGGCGTTATGTGTCTTTAAAAAATGAATTCAATGTAAAATTTCTTTATCATTTCTATTCTACAGGAATCCTAAAAGAAGAAGGTAAAGTTTTTGATGGAGGAGGTTTTCGTATAGGAACATGGAATTTCTATGATGAAAAAGGCATCCTAACAAAGAGCATAGATTATGACAAGCCTTTTGAAAAATATCCATTAGAGAAGGTTTTGGCGTATATGAAAAGCCGTAAAGCGGAATTATTAGGCATGTATACAAGGATATATAGAAAAATTGATGAAAAAGAAGTTCCCATGTGGTATATCAGCTGGGATGCTCATCAGAGAACCAAAGAAGACTGTATCACAATGGTTAATATAGAAATAGATGCTCAAAAAGGCGAAATTGTCAAAGAATACCATTCCTTCTTCTGGGAATACAATAATCCTTATGATAAAGTTCCTGCTCCTGTAATTATCTTTGATAAAACCAAAAAATAAGTAATTTTTAACGCTAAAAAACAATTAAATAATTTTGATTTTTCAAAATAAATATTAACTTTGCAATTCAAAGTTCTTTTTATGGATACTAAAAATTATCAAGAAGATTTATCTCACATTCGCTCTATTATGGAGAAAAGTTCCCGTTTTATCTCTCTGAGTGGGCTTTCAGGAGTTTTTGTAGGGATTTTTGCTATTTTGGGAGCGGTGTATGTGTTTTTCGCTTTTGAAAGGGAAGGGATTAGCTATTTTGACAGATATCCTAAATTTTATGATTTTAATTTTATATCCGAACTGATTTTAGTTGCCCTTGTCGTGCTTGTTTTCTCTTTGGCTGCGGCAGTTTTTTTCACAGTGAGAAAGAGTAAAAGAAAAGAACTTCCCATCTGGACTACATCTACTAAACTTCTGATAATCAATTTTTCTATTCCGTTGGTTACTGGGGGAATTTTTTGTTTGGGGCTTCTTTTTCATCATTTTTATGCATTTTTAGCGCCTTGTACATTGATTTTTTATGGATTGTCCCTTATCAATGCTTCTAAATACACTTATTCTGACATTAGATATTTAGGGATTTGTGAGGTTATTTTAGGCTTGCTCTCATCATTTTTGTTGGGCTATGGATTGGTATTCTGGGCGTTAGGATTTGGGTTGTTGCATATTATTTATGGGCTTATTTTGTATAAAAAATATCAATAATTTTAGTGAAAATGTTTAATATCAATCAACTCAATAAGGAATTTGAAAGTCGCGTAAGGCTGGGCATCATGTCTGTCCTTATCGTGAATGACTGGGTTGATTTCAGTGAAATGAAAAACCTCCTTAACATCACTGATGGTAACTTGGCGAGCCACAGCACAGCCCTTGAAAAATCAGGATATATAGAGGTGAAAAAAGAATTCGTTGGCAAAAAACCGAAAACTTCCTATCGTGTTACACAATCGGGGAGAGAGGCTTTTAACCAGCATATCAATACTTTAGAAAAATTATTGAAAAAATAATTATATTTTTTTTGCTTTCAAACTTTGAAATACAAAGTTCTTTGAATAGTTAATTTTAAATTTTTAAATATTATGAAAACACATCATTTAATTATGCTGACTACAGCAGTAGCTACAGCGATGTTTTACAGAGAATCTTTTGGCTTAAATGTGGGATTATTAGCTATTTTTCTCAGTGTTATCACTTTGGTAAAAACACATAAAAAAAGAAAAAACAGAGAGTTTTTTATCATTTTAGTGTTGTCCATTTTGTCGGCTTTTGCTTTTATGTGGTATGGGGATTTCGTTTCGTTTTTGGCGGTTTCTTTTTCCTTGCTGCTGCTGAGATTTAAGTCAAAATATAGAAGACTCAAAAGCATTCTGGCTGTCCCGATAGCAACGATGAATAATATCGCTTTTCCGTATCGTTTCTTTGATTTTAATACATGGATTATCAGAGATGAAAACTCTAAATTTAATTTCAAATCGATCATTATTTTAGTAATCCCAATCCTGTTTTTCTTATTCTTTTTCTGGATTTATAGTATGGGAAGTTCCATATTTTCAGAGGTTTATCTTTATGAATTGGACATTGATGGCTGGTTTTTCGTGGTGGCTGGTCTGGCATTTTATTTTTCGTTTGGTTATTGGAATTTTTCAGGGGCAAAATTTTTCTTGCGCCGAAATCAATTTTTGCAAAATGATTTTTCAGAAAGAGTTAAAAATCAGAAATTTACACCAATGTTAGAGTTTTTAGATCTTGATTCTGAAAGAAAAATAGGTGTGCTGACTTTTGTTCTGCTCAATCTTCTTTTGCTGGTTTTTATTTTAGTTTTTAATTATGAACAGTTTTTCCAAGTTGATACGGACAGGCTGGCAAATCTTTCTGCAGACACGCACAGCCGTGTAAATGTGGTCATTTTGTCCATCGTGATGGCAGTTTTACTATTGATGCTTTACTTTAGGTCTTATTTTAACTTTGATGATAAATCATTGCTACTTAAAAAGTTAGCTAAAATGTGGATAGTTCTTAACTCTTTACTTGTTCTTTCCGCCCTCATCAAAAACACTGAATACATCTACCACTGGGGGCTTACCTACAAAAGGCTGGGAGTTTATGCTTTTCTTATATTGTCTGTTATTGGTCTGATATTCACTTATTTAAAGATAGAGCACAGAAAAACCAATTTCTATCTTTTTAACCAAATGATTTGGTATTTCTACGGAACGCTTTTGCTTTGCAGCTTCGTAAACTGGGGTTATCTGGGGACATTTTACAATATAAAAGTTCAGAAAGTAAGTGATTTTGATGCTGTTTATGAATTTGATTTTAATGATTCTCTGCTTTGGGAATATTATCCTGATGAAATTTATTTCACTTATCGTTTTGATTATATTAAAAGTCAAAAAGATGAAAGATTTTTGTCCAAAGTGCTTTATTATCAATTTATTAACCTTCCTGATGAAAAACCAGTCTCAAGCATAGAATTACCCAATGAAAAACAAAACTAAAATCAATAATTTTTCGTAAATTAGCAGTAAAATTATAAGAAATGTCAAAAAAAGTTTTACTCGCAATATTAGACGGCTGGGGATTGGCTGAAAATCCCGAAGTATGTGCAATTACCAAGGCTCACACGCCATTTGTGGACAGCTGCTATCAGAAATATCCTCACACTCAGCTGCATGCATCAGGCTTGGAAGTGGGGCTTCCCGAAGGACAAATCGGTAATTCCGAAGTAGGACATATGAATTTGGGCGCGGGAAGGGTTGTCTATCAGAACCTTACGAGGCTGAATTTAGCTGTGAAAAATGGAACTTTGGGTAAAGAAAAACCTATTCAAGAGGCATTTTTACACGCACAGAAAAACAATAAAAATGTTCATCTTCTTGGGCTGTTGTCTGATGGCGGTGTTCATTCGCATATCACTCATTTAGAGGCTCTTCTGGATGAAGCGAAAGATTTGGGATTGAAAAATGTTTTCGTTCATGCCTTTACTGATGGGCGTGACTGCGACCCGCACAGAGGGAAAGTTTTTATAAAAGAGATTCAGGAATATTTAGCTAAAACTACTGGAAAACTGGCTACTGTCATAGGGCGTTTTTTTGCGATGGATAGAGACAAACGCTGGGAAAGGGTAAAAAAAGCCTACGATGCCTTGGTCAATGGAGTGGGGGTAAAAACACAAAATGCGCTGGAAGCGGTGGAAAATTCTTACCAAAATAATGTTTTGGATGAATTTATCGAGCCGATTATTTTAACTGATGAAAACCAAAATCCTGTGGGAAATATTCAGGAAGGCGATGTTGTTATTTTCTACAATTTCCGTACGGATAGAGGCCGCGAACTTACAGAAGTTCTTTCGCAGAAGGATTTTCCAGAATTTGGAATGAAAAAACTGAATCTCTATTTTGTGACAATGACCAACTATGACAGAGATTTTGAAAATATCAAAATCGTCTATGATGAAGAAATCATCCACGAAACCTTGGGGGAAGTTTTGGAGAGAGAGGGAAAATCCCAGATCAGAATAGCCGAAACCGAAAAATATCCTCATGTGACATTCTTCTTTTCAGGAGGGCGCGAAACCGAATTTGAAAACGAAAAAAGAATCCTCTGCCCAAGCCCTAGGGATGTGAAAACTTATGATTTAAAGCCTGAAATGGCGGCTTTTGATATTCGTAATGCCATCATTCCAGAATTGCAGAAACAGACAGCAGATTTTATTTGTCTGAATTTTGCTAACCCTGATATGGTGGGACACACAGGCGTTTTTGATGCTGTGGTAAAAGCCTGCGAAGTGGTAGATGAATGCATAAAAGAGGTAGCCAATACAGCCTATGAAAACGGCTATACGGTGCTTATCCTTGCTGACCATGGGAATTCAGACTATATGATAAACGAAGATGGTTCGCCTAATACCAACCATACCACCAGTTTAGTTCCTCTGATAGTAATGGACAAAGACAAAAAATGGCAGCTCAAAAGAGGAAAACTAGGCGATGTAGCGCCTACCATTCTCCACATTATGGGAATAAAAATTCCTAAAAAAATGACAGGAGAGGTATTGGTTTCATAAAATTTCTTACCTTTGCACACTTTTGATTTTTTAAAAATGAGCAATTTTGATGACCTACTGCCTTATGGTTTTGCTTTAATCGTGGCAGTTCCTTTTGTGATATTACTGAGACAGTTTGTGTTTCAGTTCATTAAGTTGAAAAACAGAGAATTGAGCATTATTTCAGGGAAATCAAATGCACAGATAAGATTGCAGGCGTATGAAAGAATGACTTTGTTTTTGGAGAGAATGAAGCCTTCTAACTTGGTTCAAAAGTTTGATAAGGAATTGGCTGCTGTGGAATTTGTGTTTTTGGTGGAAAAAAATATTATGGAAGAATTCGAGTATAATGCTTCACAACAGCTTTATATCAGTCAAGATTCTTGGAATAATATTTTAAATTCTAAAAATAATGTTCTACAGCTTCTCCACAAGACTTTGGAAAACAGCCCAAATGCTTCTTTGCAGGAGTTTAAAACTCTGTTTTTGATGGGGTATTTGGATGGCGAGGATTATATTTCGGATACTATCCAAAACCTTAGAAATGAAATAAGTAGAATAATTTAAAAATAAATATAGTATAATGATTCCAACTTTTAAAGCACATCCTTGGCATGGAATTTCAGCTGGGGAAAAAGCACCAGATGTAGTTAATGTTTTTGTGGAAATAGTTCCATCAGATACTATTAAATATGAAATCGATAAAGAAAGCGGACATCTAAAAGTAGACAGACCGCAGAAATTTTCTAATATAATTCCTGCTCTATATGGCTTTGTTCCAAGAACTTACTGCGATGAGAGAGTAAAGGAACTTGCAGTGAAAAGAGGCGCTTCTGACATTACGGAAGGAGACCACGATCCGCTAGATATCTGTGTATTGAGCAGCCACAATGTTCCTGTTGGTGGTATTTTGCTGGAAGCAGTGCCAATCGGTGGGTTTAAGATGATAGACAAAGGCGAGGCTGATGATAAAATCGTAGCTGTATTAGTAGGCGACCAGTCTTATGGGCACATCAAAGATATTTCAGAACTTCCTAAGGCTGAAGTAGATAGATTAATGCACTATTTCTTGACTTATAAAAATCTTCCTGGTGAGCCTGTGGCGTGTAGAATAGATGAAGTCTATGATGCTAAACACGCAAAAGAAGTTATCAAAGCATCTCAAGAAGATTATCAAGAGAAATATAAAGGATAAAATAATGAAAAATTACTTGGAAAAACTTTCTGAGTAATTTTTTTATTTTTTAATGTAAATATTTTGTAAATTGGCTAACTCAATAAAAAATAAAATGACTACAATAGAGAAAATTTCAAAACTTCGTCAGAAGATGCAG
>CAUQVP010000041.1:0-14511 GCA_963521545.1 uncultured Flavobacteriaceae bacterium
TAAATTATTTTCGGGTATCTCTGAGGTTTTTTCTTCTATTTCTTTTGAATACGAATTAAAATCTTCCATTTTTGTTAAAAATCATTGTTTAATGATGTTTTTGGTTTTTTACACATTATTTTTTTCTGATTTCTCCAAAAACTATTTGTTTTTTGAAACTACCTTGGAACTATTGTTTTTTCTCCAGTGCTATCACTTATTCTTTTTGTAAGTTGCGTAACTTCTTCAAATATAGGTTTTATTTTTTTATCAGGAAATCTATCTAATGGATTATTATACCCATCATCCCAAAAAGTTATATATTTCCTTTTACCACCTTGAAAATAAAAAATAATCTCTGTTGCTTCTTGAGGAGGGTGTATACTGTCTTTATTAGTAGAATTTAGTTCATGTTCATTAGGGAGGTTTTCTAAATCATTGTCATAATATATTCTTTTTATTTTATTAATGCTTTTATCAGATACTTTGAATGGAACTTCCTTTATAGTATCTTTCTCGTAAGGTGTTTTTCTTGTTTTATAAACTTTTAGTATTCCCTCTGATAGATAGAATGTCCCTTTCCAGTTTTTTACGACTATAGATTTTATATTGTCTTTTTTATGAGCACAACTATAGAAAAGTAGAAATGCAATAAAATAAATATACTTATTTTTCATTTTTTAAATTCTTTTTGAGATGGGAATATGAAGTTATTTTGTCCTCTATATTTTTATTAAAATATTTTAATCAAAAATGAGCCTATCTCCTCTCATCATTATATTTTCTATTATTCTTTTTCTATCATTTAAATCTTCTGGCAGAATAGTTTTGGAGTATTTCTTTTGCAATTCTTTTTTGAATTCATCTAAATTATTAGTTATCAAATACGATAAAAATAATTCAAATGCTCTTTCTTTATAGACTGGATTTAAATTGGGTGAATATTGTTTCAATAATAATTTATAATCTTCAATAGGTATTTTATTTTCATCTAATTCTCGGCAAAGTGTAGAAAATAATGACATTTGGAAATACATATCTTGTTTTACAATTTCTTTATCCACTGTTTTAAGAAAACTATCAGTGTCCTTTAGTTTTCCTGCTAGATAAAGTTGCTTCATTTTGTATAGATATAGCATTTCATTTTTTGGATTTTGTTTTATCGCACAATCCAACATAATTTGGAGACTATCATTAGTTTGTTTTATAAGTTCATCATATTCTATTGATTCATTAGGAATTTCAGGTTTTATTTCAGGATGACTTTCAGAACCAAACCAGAGTGTATATCGCTTTAAATAAAGGTCTTGATATTTTTCATAGCAATCTTTATCTTTCTTATTACAACTTATAAAAATAAAGAACACACTACATGTAAATACATGTTTTTTTATCATGTTGTAAATTGATTTTGCGCTCTTTTCCATTTATATTTAGTTTTTTTTATCAGATATCCTCGTTATTGTATGCCTTTTCCAAAAAGAATCTTGTTTTTATTAGTGAATGTTATAGAAATAAAAGAAACATCACATTCTTCTAATAACTGACCATTATCACAACAAGAATTAATATAATACATAAATATTATCACTTCTTTATCCTTAAATCTTCTAGTAGGAGTTCCGAGATATTCTTTTAGCAAAATACTATCATTTTTATTACTTTTTTTAAAGGTATTATATAATTCTTCTCCCATCTCAATAGTTCTTTCGTGTTTACACCCTAAACTATCATTATTCCATAAGAAAAATGTATGATTTTTTTCTAATACCATTGTGTTGTCTGCTTCTTTTCTTTTAGAACAGCTTATAATGCATAATAGAGGCAATATTATTTTACAAAAAACATTCATTTTTTTATTCATTTTTTGAGTTTTTAAAAACATCTAATAAAAAAGACAGAAGATTCATGGTAAGATATATTCTTACTGATTCTTACTGTCTTATAATTAAAAATTTCTGATTATTTTAAATTTAAAAGAGAAATAATATTAAAGTGCCTTTTCCAGCTCCACGCTTACGCCCTTCATTTCGCCCTGCATAGGTGGGTTGGTTTTGGTGAGTTTTATTTTGATGTAGGTGATTTGTGGGAATTTTTCTTCTAAATTTTGGATAATTCTTCCAATTACTCGTTCCAAAAGCAGCGATGGAATTTCCATTTCTCTATGGATAATATCGTTGATTTTGGCGTAATTTATCGTGTCTTCCAGATGGTCGCTCTGTGCCGCTTTCCATAGGTCAGCGTGAATTTCAGCATTTATGAGATAATAAGTCCCGATCGTTTTCTCCTCTGGCAAAACTCCGTGATAAGCATAAATTTTCAAATCCTCGATAAGAATTCTGCTTCTTAGATTTTCATTTTTAATATCAAAATCTTCGGCTGTCAGTCCTATGTTTTGGAGTTTTGTGAAACTTGGAACAGGGAGATTGGCGCTGTCTTCTTTTTTCATTTTTCTGTAAAATTAGAGATGATGTTTTCTATTTCTTTTTTTGCAGTTTCCAAATCATCATTTATCAAAACTTGGTCAAATAAATGCTGATAACCAAGCTCTTCCTGAGCCTTGTTTATACGGGTTTTTATGGTTTCTAAACTGTCTGTATTTCTTTTGATTAGGCGTTTTTCAAGTTCTTCTATGGATGGCGGAGCGATGAAAATACTCATAGCTTGGTCTCCGAAAATCTTTTTTAGATTAACTCCACCGACCACATCCACATCGAAAATTACCGTTTTTCCGTTCTTCCAGATTCGTTCTATTTCAGATTTAAGTGTTCCATAGAATTTGTCAGTATAGACCTCCTCATGCTCCACAAAGGCATCTTCGGAGATTTTTTTTCTAAACTCATCAGGCGTCAGGAAATAGTAGTCTTTTCCGTGCGCTTCGCCTTCTCTTGGCGCTCTTGTAGTAGCAGAAATGGAAAATTCTAAATGCGGGAAATTCTCTAAACTGTGTTTTACTAAAGTGGTTTTTCCGCTTCCAGATGGAGCCGAAAATATGATGACTTTGTTCATTTTATGTTGAATTTGAGTTTTTAAAATAGAATCAATGTTTTGATGAAAATTTTTTATAAAACATTGAGTGTCTGTTCTTTTATCTTTTCTAAATTGTCTTTCATCATGACCACTATTTTTTGGATTTCATGATGATTGGCCTTTGAGCCCAAAGTATTGATTTCCCGACCGATTTCTTGGCTGATGAAACCTAATTTCTTTCCGTTAAAATCCTCATTGTTAAGGACTTCCAAGAAATATTTCAAATGCTGTGTCAGACGGACTTTTTCTTCGGAAATGTCTAATTTTTCTACAAAATACGCTACTTCTTGGTAAAATCTGGTTTCATCCAGCTGCTCAAAATCCTTTAAAGAAGAGAGATAGCGCTCTTTTATAGTAGAAATTCGCTCCTCCTCAAAAGGCTGAACCTGTCCCAGCAGCTCTTCGATGTTTTTGATGTTCTTGGTGAGTTCTTCTCCTAAAATTTCTCCCTCGGTTTTTCTAAAATTAGAAAATTCTATAACTGCCTTATTTATAGTTTCTTGCAGGAGATTCCATTCGTTGTCAGAGAGTTCTTCCGTTTTGCACTGGATGGTTTCAGGCATTCTTATTGCCATTTTAAGATATTCAAAATCAGGAGCTTCTGGCGAACATTGGCGAAGCTGCTCCATGTAGGATTTTATAATTTCTTGGTTGATTTTCACATCATTCGCGCCATCCAAAGATTCACAAGTGATGAAACAATCTACTTTTCCTCGTAATAGCTTGTCATTCAGTGATTTTCTGATTTCAAGTTCTTTTTCTTTAAAACGGAGAGGGAGTTTTATGCTGAGGTCGAACGATTTGCTGTTGAGAGATTTGATATCAACATTTATTTTCTTACCTTCAAAAATGGCTTCAGCTCTTCCGAAACCAGTCATTGACAATATCATAAAAATCTTATTTTATGCACAAATATAAACTATTTAAGAGAAATATTTTTAAAAATCTATGAAATAGAATTAATTTTGCGGATATATTTAAGGATAATGCTTTATATTTTTGTGTCAGTTTTGATAATTTTTCCTGTATTGATGGGCTTTGGGCGCCTTTCTCAAAAGATATTTGGAGCGTTTTGGGAAGGGCTTTCCGCACAGCTGGTCTTAGGGATATTATTTTTGATGACGGTATGGAGCGTTTTGTCTTTTTTTGTTCCGTTGAATATTGATTTAGAGCGAATTACTGTCAGTTGTGGTTTTTTCTTGTTTTTTTATTTTCAGTCGTATAAAGAATTTCTGAAAATAGACCGAAAAAACTGGCTTTTGTGGGGAGGTTTTAGTTTGGTTTCTTTGGTGGTGGGCAGTGGCTTTCCCTTTATTTTAGACCATTTTGGGTATTATGTCCCTACGATTAAGTGGCTTTCTGAGTATGGGCTGGTAAAAGGAATTACGAATTTGGACTGGGTGCTGGGGCAGATGTCGCCATGGCATGTTTTTCAGGCAGGATTTTCGCATTTTTCAGATGAATTTCTGAGGATAAATGTGCTTCTTCTGATGATATTTTTCTTGTACATTATTGAGAAAAAATCATGGGTAATGCTCTGTTTTTCGCCAGTTTTGTTCTTTTTTGTGCAGTCACCAAGCCCAGACTTGCCAGCGATAGTTTTTTCTTTAATTATCTTAAATGAAATTTTAACTAAAAATAAAGAATTTGCTCTGCTTTTTGCCTTTTCAGTTTTGGTTTTCAGTATCAAACCTACGATGCTTTGGCTACCGATTTTGGCTTTCCTTTATCCGATTTTAATTTTCAGAAAAGGCTTGAAATTCATTTGGTTAAGCGGTGTATTTGGTGTTTTGTACTGCGTGAAAAATATTTGGACTTTCGGTTATCCTTTTTTTCCGATTCAGTTTTTGGATTTGGGTTTTAGCTGGAAACCATATGGCGAGTTATTCATTTCATCGAGCGAAGTCGCTGTTTTAAAGACTTTTGATTTACAATATTCTTTGGAAGAAATTTCTCAATTTTCAGCCGTGGAATATTTTGTAAACTGGCTTTTCTTGGATGGGATAAAGGGCGTTATCAATGTCGGTTTGATGTTGGTTTTGCTGTTTTTTGGAATTTTTTCATGGAAACAAAAGGATAAAATCACGGGAATATTTTTTCTCTGCATTTTGGTAAAAAGTATTTTTGTTATCTGTTTTTCAGCGCAATATAGATTTTTCATCGATGTGTTTTTTGTGTTTTTTGTGGTGGTTTTTAGAGAAGTTTTTTCTAAAAAATGGTGTTTGGGAATTTTCTCTGGTTTGAGTGTTTTGGTTGTCAGTATTTTGGCTTTTCCTCAGATTTTGCAGGAAAAAATTCCAAGTTTTAATTTGGGATTTGTGATGAGAAATTTTGAAGCAAAACAGATTTATAAACCACTGTATTACTCTCTAAATAAGCACGATACATTTACAGTTGGTAATCTGGAGTTTAATGTTCCGAGGGATTATATCTTTGGGTTTGATACGGTTTTACCAGCTCTCACGCCTCATCAGCTGGAAGTGTTTTACGAATTGGGGATTTTTCCTCAGAAAATAGGCGAAAATCTTGACCAAGGTTTTGTTTGGAAAAAACTGAATTTTCAGGAAAAAAAGCATCTGAAAAGTATCATTGAAAAAATTAAAAAATAAAATTCACATTTCTTAGGAATTTGTATATTTGTAGGATGTTTGGAACATTGGGTAATTATCTGACTTTTTCTTCCTTTGGTGAGAGCCATGGGGAGGCTTATGGCGGAATTTTGACCAATTTTCCAGCAGGCGTGAAAATCGATTTTGATGAGATTCAGCATCAGCTAAATAGAAGAAAACCAGGGCAGTCAGTCATCGTTACACAGAGAAAGGAGGCGGACGAAGTGAGGTTTCTTTCAGGGATTTTTGAAGGGAAAACCACAGGAATGCCGATAGGTTTTTTGGTTGAAAATGAGAATCAAAAAACAAAAGATTATGAGCATTTGGCTCGTGCCTATCGCCCATCTCATGCAGATTATACATATGACCAAAAATTTGGTTTTAGAGATTACCGAGGCGGAGGGCGTTCTTCTGCGAGAGAAACTCTGAATTGGGTAGTGGCAGGGACTTTGGCAAAACAGCTGCTGCCAGAAGTTGAGATTTATTCTTATGTGTCATCGGTGGGGGAAATATCTTGCACAAAGCCATATCAGGAGCTTGATTTTTCAAAAATAGATGAAAATGAGGTGAGATGCCCAGATGAAACTACCGCAAAGCTCATGATAGAGCGGATAGAACAAGCGAGAAAAAAAGGCGATACAGTAGGCGGAACGATAACTTGTGTAATAAAAAACGCTCCGAAAGGCTTGGGAGAGCCAGTTTTTAATAAACTTCATGCCGAATTAGGAAAGGCGATGCTTGGCATCAATGCTTGTAAAGGTTTTGAGTATGGGACAGGATTTGAGGGAGCAAAAATGTCTGGCTCGGCGCAAAATGATATTTTCAATGCTGATGGAACTACCAAAACCAACTATTCGGGCGGAATACAAGGAGGAATTTCTAATGGAATGGACATATATTTCCGAGTGGCGTTTAAGCCTGTTTCTACGCTGATGATGCCACAGGAAAGCATAGATAATGCAGGGAATATCATAAAATTAGAAGGAAAGGGAAGACACGACCCATGCGTGCTGCCGAGAGCGGTTCCTGTCGTGGATGCCCTTTCAGCTTTCGTTTTAGCGGATATGTATCTTATTGATAAACAGAGAAAAATTTAATAAAAAAACAAAATGAAAAAATATTGGGAAAAAGGGATTTCTTTTGAGGAATATTTCAAGAAAACAGAAGAAATTGTCAATAAAGGCGAAGAAAAACTAACTCCAGCAGAAAAAGAAATGCTGGAATATTATAAACTGGGGGTGCAGAGAATGAGCAGAATGATGAAGGTCTACAAACCCGATGAAGAGCAGGCGAAAACCCTTGAAAATAAGAATTTCAAAGGAAAAATTCTGATTATTTCCGAAGGTTGGTGCGGAGATGCAGGGCAGACAGTGCCAGCGGTTTCTCTATTTTTCAAAGGGAAAAATGAAGTGAGGATTGCTTATCGTGATGAAAATCCGGATTTGATAGATCAATTTTTGACCAATGGAACGCGTTCTATTCCTATCGTGGTTATTTTAGATGAAAACGATGAAGTGATAGCGCACTGGGGGCCGAGACCAGCCTATGGAACAGAACTATTGAAAAAATATAAAGCAGATCCAGAAAACTACCCTAAAACTCAGTTTTACAATGATTTACAAGTCTATTATGCGAAAAATAGAGGATTTGATGTAATCACAGAAATATTAGATTTAATTTAAAAATAAAGAAAAATTATGGCAAATACACCTTCAAATATGCTGGCATTAGGAACAAAAGCTCCGTTTTTTGAGCTGCCTAATCCTGCGAAAAACAACGAGTTACAGAGTTTAGAAGATTTAAAGGGAAGCAAAGGAACTTTGGTTATTTTCATGTGTAACCACTGTCCGTTTGTGATTCATGTGATAGAAAAACTGGCTGAACTTTACGAAGATTATAAAGGGAAAGGAATAGAGTTTATCGCGATAAATTCTAATGATGTGATAAATTATCCAGCCGATTCGCCAGAGCTGATGGTGGATTTCGCGGAGGAAAAAGGTTTCACTTTTCCGTATTTGTATGATGAGAGCCAAGCTGTGGCAAAGGCCTATGATGCGGCATGTACGCCAGATTTTTATTTCTTTGATGACAAGCTGGATTTGATTTATCGTGGTCAAATGGATGATTCCAGACCTGGGAATAATAAGGAGATTACGGGAGAGGATTTAGTCATCGCGTTTGAAAATCTTTTGGCAGGTCAGCCGCAGGAAGAATTGCAGAGACCAAGCCTTGGTTGTAATATTAAATGGAAATAAAGACCGATGAAAATCATTTTAAATAGAATAAATGACGATTTTCTTTTCGAATGTGCGAATGAAAATGGTCAGAAAATCTTGCTCAACAATATAGGCGAGGACAAAAACAATGGTGTGAGCCCTATGGAGGCTCTGCTGATGTCTGTGGCGGGCTGCAGCGGAATAGATGTAGTCAGCATTCTCAAAAAACAGAAACAGCAGATTACCAAGTTTTCGGCAGAGGTAGAAGGCGAGAGAGTAGTAGAAGGGGAGGCAAAACCATTTAGAAATATAATGGTAAAATTCTATGTAGATGGAGATGTAAATCCTGAAAAGGCAAGAAAAGCAGCAGATCTATCCTTTGCGAAATACTGCTCTGTTTCTAAGACACTTGAACCCAATGTAGAGGTGGGGTATCAAATATATGTGAATGGTATAAAAGTAGACTAAAGATGTTTAGAATTTCTGAAATAGAAACATATTTTCCAGAAAAAAAAGTAACAAACGAAGATTTACAAAAGGAGTTTCCAGAGTGGAGCCCAGAGAAAATTTTTAATAAAGTCGGTGTAAAACAGCGATATAAAGCATCAGCAGAGGAAACAGTGCTGGAGCTGGCGGTGAAAGCTTCTGAGAAACTATTAAAAAAAATAGATAAAAACGAGATAGATTTTATCTTGTTTTGTACGCAAAGCCCTGATTATCATCTTCCTACTACGGCTTGTATCTTGCAGGACAGATTGGGACTGAGAAAGAATATAGGAGCTTTGGATTTTAATCTTGGTTGCTCTGGCTTTGTCTATGGTCTTAGCATAGCAAAAGGGCTTATCGCAACAGGTGTAGCCCAAAATATTCTATTGGTAACAGCTGAAACTTATACTAAATATCTTAGAAAATCAGATAAATCTAATCGAACTATTTTTGGGGATGGGGCGGCAGCTACTTTGATACAAAAGGATGATACCAAAGAGAATTTCCAATTTATTTTAGGGACAGATGGCAACGGATATGATAATCTCATTGTAAGAAATGGCGGTGGTAGAAATCGTATAAATAAGGAAGATGAGGTTGGTAACTGTCTGTATATGAATGGACAAAATATATTTATATTTACGATAGAGAAAATTCCCGCGCTGGTGAAGGAAATTTTAGAGAAGAATAATTTAACTGAAAATGATGTGGATTATTATATTTTTCACCAAGCCAATGCACATATTCTGAGAAGACAGCGGGAAATTTTGGAGATTCCAGAGGAAAAATTCTATATCAATTTAGAGAAATACGGAAATACGGTTTCTTCTACCATTCCGATTGCGCTGAAAGACGCACTAGAAACAGGAAAAGTTAAAAGAGGAGATAAGGTAATGCTGGTCGGTTTCGGTGTTGGGCTTTCTTGGGGAGCAACGATAGTAGAATTATAAGAAGAAATTGATAAAATATAAAAAAACTATAACATTATGAATACACATTTATTAGAAAGGGTTACTTCGTCGGGGAATATTATAAAATATATTGATGGACTGAGATTTATCGCTATTGTAAGTGTTTTTATTTGTCATTTTTTGGCTAATCATGAGGTAAACTTTCCTGAGATAAAGGAACATAGTTATATTTATCCTTTTTTTGGGAATGGGATAGGACATACGGGAGTTTTTCTATTTTTTGGAATTAGTGGATTTATATTATCGCTTCCTTTTTTAAAACAATATGTATATGACGGTAGGGAAGTCTCTATTAAGGATTATTTTTTGAGAAGGCTAACTCGGCTGGAACCGCCTTATATCGTACATTTAGTATTGTTTCTATTTATTTCAACAGTTCTAGGGAACAAGAGTTTTCAGGAATTATTTCCAAATTTTTTGGCATCACTGTTTTATGTGCATAATATTGTTTTTTCTGAGGAGCGCTATCCATTGATTAATATTGTTTTATGGACACTTGAAATAGAAGTTCAGTTTTACATATTAGCACCGCTTCTTTCGTTGGGGATTTTCAAACTTCCTAAATGGGTAAGAAGGGCTTTGATGCTTGGAATTATTGTTTTATGGCCACTTTTAGGGATTAATACAGGATTTCATAACATTCTGAATTATTTGCATTTCTTTATCATTGGTTTTTTAGTGGCAGATTTATCCCTTGAATATTCGGATAAGATAAAACCTTCATATATTTTTGATATTCTGTGTGTTATTGCATTTTTGATATTTTGGCAAGGAAATGTTTGGCTAGAATTTCAGTGGTTGTATATATTTATTTTGTTGTTTCTTACGCCGTTTTCTATTTTTTGGAAAAAAATGATGGAATTTCGTCCAGTGTATATTATTGGTGGGATGTGCTACACGATTTATATGCTGCATCATAAGATAATATATGTGTTTTTTGGGATGTTTTTCAAGGGGAAAGAATTTTTCGGTGATCCGATTTACAATCTTTTTACAAGATTTATCATCATATCTATTATCACCCTTCTGATATCTGTTGTATTTTTTGTTTTTGTGGAGCGTCCAACCATGAAAAAACAATGGTGGAAGTATAGAGATTTGAAGAAACTATTTTTCGAATAAAATTAAAACAATAAAAGAGACTTTTTAAAGTCTCTTTATTCTATTTCACATCCTAGATTTCTGTATTGATTTTTGAAACATTCTACCCATTTTCTGAACTCTTGGATATTGATTTTTTCTTTGATAAAAGTTTCAAAATACTCGGTAGAAAAGTCCTTTGGAAAATTTTCTAAAGCATCAAAATTGCCTGCAAGCCAAGCCTCATTGACAAGATGATTGAATAGATTCACATCAAAATCAAATCCATACGAATGGTAGGAATTGGTGGCAGAGGACTGGAATGTGGTTTTCATACTTTCTTTTTTCAGTTGAGCGATGAAATTGCGATTGTTTCTATGTTTTCGGTAGTATACAGATGCGTTTCTAATTTGTTGTTTTTCATCTACTTTACCAAAAGAATCTTTCCAAACATAGAGCCAGTATTCCTTTTTCCAAAATCCCATAAGAATGGAATTTAATGCCCAATATTTCAAAGGGGTTTCATTATCAACCTTTTTTAGTTTAAATAATAGTGAGAAAAATTTAAACTTATTGTAGAAAAACCAATCCATAACGAGCGGATTAGATAGGAATAAATCTTTAGGATAAATGCTGTCTAGTAAGTCATTGATAGACTCTTTGTCTACCCATTGCAGGTCTTTGGTGTTGCCTAACCAACCTAATTTTAAAAGGTTGATGTTGTGATTTTTGGCATTTTCTTTTAATTGGTCAATATCCACATTTTCGGTAAACCAAACATCATCTTCTGTCATGATGAAATACTCCGAAGCCTCTTGAGCAGCATTTCTCCATAATTTGGTTGGAATTTGAAAACCATTGATTTCTTTTCCTTTTTCCAGATTGTCTTTTATGGCCTGTTCTTTATCCTTGTAATTTTCAGATTTTAGTATGGTAACTTCAGGATGGAGTTCTTGTATTTTATCCAAATATTTCTGTGGTGTTCCATCATCTAGGATGGTAACTTTATAATTACCAATTATATAGGTTTTAATGCTTTTAAGACATCTGTCAAGATAAAAAGCTCGGTTAAAGGATTTTATGAGGATGTCTGTCATTGTAAGTATCTTAATAATTTTTTTAGTAGGGTATTTTGCTTTTCAAAAATAAAATGTGGTAAATCATCTATTTCCTCTACCTTTTTTCCATAAATGATTTTTATTCCCCTTCTTGATAAAGTATTTCTTAAAACTAAATCCCATTGTTTATTCTTTTCTGCAATTTTTGATTTATTTATACTTTGTGAAATACCTTTTTCATGTTTTCTGTATAGATATAGAGGTTTGTTTATGAATTTAAAACACCCTTGTTCATAGAGTTTGAGATACAAATCTTGATCTTCAGCAAGTCTGATTTTATCATTAATTTTGGAAGTGTTATTATAAACATTTCGTTTAAAGGTGAAAAAGTGATTAACCTCAAAGAAAATGTTTAAAAAAAGAGGATCGTTATTTTTTACTTTACGATTTATTTTAGCTATTGTTTGAGGAACTAGTTCTGAATTACAAAAATACATTTTAGAATAAGTAGCCACTATTTTTGGATCATTATAGTATTTAATTGATTCCTCAATAGCATCGGGTGTAATCGCATCATCAGGGTCAAGAAAACCGCATATATCACCAGAAGCAAGCTCAATCAGCTTTCCTTTTGTATAGCCAACACCATTGTTTTCATCATTTTTAAAAATTTTGAATCTATGGTCATCTTTCACTAAATTTTTGACTTTTTCGTAAGAATCATCAGTGGAACAGTCATCAAGTATAATGACTTCAAAGTTTTTGTGAGTTTGAGAAATTATGCTTTGATAACAATCTTTAAAATATTCAAAATTATTGTAGTGAGCAATTAGGATTGAAAATTTCATAAAAGAATGAATGATAAGTTATTAGATTATATGAATAAAGGGAATTCTAATTCTCCTGTAAGATTTTATGCAAACTTTACTATTTTATGATTTTATTGAGTAGGTTTCTTAAAATGGAAGAATGAATTGATAATAAAAATAATTGTCTAAAAATTTCTTTTTTTGAGTTTCTGAATTTATGGTGTTTGGTGTTATTTATAATTTCATTTTTAAAATCAGCCAATTTATTATAGTTTTGAAGCAGGAAGCACATGGATGTTAATATAAAATCATCATCAATGCTTGAAGAATCATAGTCTTTGTCAATGTTGTATTTCCGAATTTCATAGATACTTTTAGTATAAAGATATTTTTTAACAATGTCATTAGGGCGTGAAGCAGTATTGGGCGTGATTCTATAAACAGTAGTGTAATCTTTTAAAAAATGTATCTTGTATTTTTTGTTAAATAAGAACCATAAGAGATAATCCCCAATAGTCCAGTCTTTGGTGTTTAGAAGACGGAAATATTCTTCCATAATCTCCTTATCATTTCTAAATAAAGTAGTAAGTGTAGAGATTACATTTTCGGGTAATAAATATTTGTATTTAGAATCATTGGGATCAATATTAATGATATTTTCATAAATAGTATTATTAATTATCCGTTTAGAATTTGTAAAAACAAGCCCATAATCATGATTCTGTTCTAAAAAATCGGTTTGTTTTTGTAGTTTGTTTTCATCTATCCAGTAGTCATCACCTTCGCAAATAGCAATATATTTTCCTTCGCATTGTTCAATACAAAACATCCAATTTTTAATCATACCAAGGTTTTTCTCGTGGTTGAAATATTTTATTGAGATATTTTCATTATTAACCTTAGATTTTATAATGTCTTGTATTACACTATCTGAGTTATCTGTTGAAGCATCATTAGAAATGATTATTTCGTAATGAAAATTTGTTTTTTGATTAATGATGTTCAGTAAAGTCAGTTCCAAGTATTCACTTTGGTTATAAGTAGGAACAATTACACTAGCTAATATTTTTTGCTGCATTTGTAGTATTTATTGTAGTTAGACTTTCTATTTGGTTTTTAGGATTAATGAAATAAGCGTTTTTGAATTCAAAGTGGTAAAATCAATAAAACCACTCTTTTTTATTCAATTTTAATTATTTTGAACTCTCAGCATTAAACGACAAATATAATTAATTTCTTCTTCTGTCAAATCAAAATAAAGCGGAAGACAAAGCACTCTTCTCGAAATATCTTCTGTGATAGGGAATTCCACCTTTGGGAGGTATGGTAGAGAAGAGGCCAAACTCGGATAAAAATATCTTCGGGTAAAGATTTCATTAAGATCCAGCTCTGCTTTGATTTTTAATAAAAGCTCCTCCGATTCTAAAACCACAGGATAGTAGGCGTAGTTTTGGTTTGCATCCTCATGCCAAGCTACTTTTCGTGCTTTTAGGGTTTTTAGATTTTTATCATAGCACTCGGATAGTTTTTTGCGTTGGTTGTGGATTGCCTCGGTGTGTTTTAGGTTTGCTAATCCCATAGCGGCGTGAAACTCAGAGTTTTTACCATTAATTCCCAATTCCGAAAACGAATCAAATCCAGAAATCCCAAAATTACGAATAGATGCCAGTTTTTTTAGTAAATCAGGATTTTGGGTAATAATCAGTCCGCCTTCCACAGAGTGATAGAGTTTAGTGGAATGCAGGGAACAAGTGGAGATATCGCCATATTCAAAAACAGATTTTCCATTTACTTTTACACCAAAAGCATGGGCGGCATCGTAGATTACTTTTAAATTATGTTTTTTAGCAATCTGCTCTATTTTAACCACATCACAAGGGTTTCCGTAGACATGCGTAGCCAAGATAGCTTGGGTTTTTTCTGTGATGGCATCTTCTATTTTGTCTGCATCTATGCATAGAGATTCGGGACAAATATCCACAAATACCGGCGTGCAGCCTTCCCAGACAATAGAACTTGTGGTCGCCACAAATGAAAACGGAGTGGTTATAATCTCTCCCGTTATATCCAAAGCCTTGATAGCCATTTGGATAGCTACAGTTCCATTGGTTACAAATAATAAATGCTGGACATCAAGGAATTCTTTCAGTTCCATTTCTAACTGGCTAGACAGAGGTCCCATGTTAGTAAGCCACTGGCGGGTCCAGATTCCATCTATATATTTTAGATATTCCTCTTTTGGAGGGAGGAAAGGTTTGGTTACAGGTATCATT
>CAUQVP010000042.1:0-14272 GCA_963521545.1 uncultured Flavobacteriaceae bacterium
AGAGGTTGTGCAGTGCTTTATCTAATTTGTCTTGTAAACTCTGAAACATAATTTTATTTAATAATGAACTGCAAAAATAATAAAATAAATAAATAAAATAAGAGTATTTTCTATTTCAAAATCCTTATCTTTGTTTCGTTTTTCTTGGTAAAACAAGGAGTGAAAAACATCCATGAAATGAGAAAAAAGGTAAATATTGAGAATTATGTAAACATTATTAGTTTGATTATTAAATGATTTTTTATGATAGATGGGATGTTTTCTTGTTATAGAAGAAAAAATCCATAGGTTTTATTTTACATTTATAAATATTATGAATAAAATTATATTTTCTGCATCAGTGCTGTCAGGAATAATGGTTAGTGCACAAGTAGGAATTAACACAGATGCTCCAAAAGCAACATTACATGTAGTGAGTAGAGTAACAGATCCTACACGCCCACAAGGTGTTGTTCTTCCTCATGCTACAAGTCAACAAATAAAAGATTGGGTAGGGGTTGAGGAAGGAACTTTGATTTACAACATAACAGAAAAATGTGTTCAAAGTTTTAATGGTGTATCTTGGGATAATCTTGGTGGATGTGGAACACATAATGTGCCTGGTAAGGCTACTGCAATAACTAAGATTCCTTTGCCAGCAAGAGTTTCTTTAGAAAATAGTGGTTATTATATAGCTTCTATCTATGATGAAGACTATCTGCCTTATACAAAAGATACTGGAGAAGCAGCCTTTGGGTTCCATAATCCTCAAGGGACAAGGATAGTTTCTCCTTATGAGAATACTATTGATGTTCCTGGTAAGCTTGATACTACAGGAATAGAGGTGGGTATTCCAGTGGTAGCAACATATGGGGCTAATATAACTATTCCTTCTATATCAATAAAGGCAATTGTACCTGCAGAAAAAACAGAAAATAACAGAAATACAGAAATAGAGTTGTTTTTTCCTGGAGATACTTTTATTTATGGAGATAGTGGCACACAAAGAAGATATACTATTGCGAAATTGAGAGCGGTGACCAATACATTAGAAGTGAAAAAATTAGATATGAACATTGGTAATGGAGTAGACTACAGAGGTATCCAATTAGCAGAATTTTCTTATTATAAAGATAATAAATACACCATAGAGAGTAAGTTTGATTTTCGTGTGGTAACAGGTATTCCAGATAAAAATTTTTCTGTTCCACAAGGAACGGAATCTGGTACAGCCTATAATGGACAATATCTACATAAATTTATTTATGTACCAGCTTATGGATTAGATGGTAAGGTATGGCTTAACAATAATTTAGGTGCGAATTATTCTAATGTAAATTCTCCAGTATTTAGTCCAGGGAAACAAGCATCTTCCCCTACAGATTTTAATGCATATGGTTCATTATTTCGATCAGGCCATAATGCTTACAATACATCACATTTATTAGGTCATGAATTAGTAAAATGGACTAATGCTACTACGGGAGCGCCAGAGATCTCCTCTCTTAGTTGGAACCATAGTCATTACCCTCCAAATTATGCTTTAAAATTTACGGAATATTGCCCTGATGGTTTCAAAACTCCAACTGCAAATGATTGGATAAGATATGGTAATGTATTAGCTCAAACAACAAGTGGCCTTGCAAATAACGAGTTTTGGAATGATCTCTCTCTTCGTTTATCTGCTGCTGGATATCGTAATATATATAATGGAACATTATTTAATGAACAATCAGCTCGAGGTTATTATTGGTCTAGTACTATCTATTATGATGTTAGTGGGGTTTATACAAATGGTGTATTCCGTCGTCACTTCAAATCGGAATATACAACAGTTAGTAATGATATTATTTTTAATGGATATTCTATACGCTGTATTAAGGATTAATATATAATGTATAAGGAAAGTGTATGAGGAGAGATATCAAATATGTTTCTGCCATATCTTGCAAAAAATATATAAGTAGTATTTCTGTTGGATGTTTATAAATTAAAAAATCTATATTTTGTATACATAGACTTTTTAATAAACACAAAAATATTTTTTATGTTCATTACTTTTTTAGATGTTAAAAAATACTTTTCTCAATAAAATCACAAATTGAACTCAAAAAAGTGAGTTTAGAATAGTAGCTAACTATTTTATTTCACTTTTCAAAAAAATAAAAAAGACCTTACAAATCTGTAAGGTCTTTTGTTTAGACAAGGTCTAGTATCCGAAAATTTCTTCGAGGCTTACCTCTACGAATTCTCCCATTTTGCTGATAGCCGCCATGTCAAGGTTTTCTTTCTTCCCTATGATCGCCGTATTGTAGCTTATCGGCTTTATCTTTTGGTTGTAGAAATTGGTCAGTTTCGCCAGATCTAGATTTTGGATTTCAGCATAGACATCTTTACGAATATCGTGGTTAAAGCCTAATTTCTGCGTTGCCAGATAGTTGAAATAGATATTCTGTTTGGTCAGTCTCTGTGATGCTATCTGCTTGAGCGAAGAGTTTTTAGCATTGTCAAACTGCGCTGGTATCTGTGGAAGATTTGCCATCAGTCCGTTCATCGCTTCTACGGCTTGTCCCAGCTTGTTCGCCTGTGTTCCTATGTAGTTTACCACATAGTCATGCTTTCCTTTTTCGCCAGAGCGGGAATAGTTCACATACGCGGAATAAGCTAAAGAACGAGCCTCACGGATTTCCTGAAATACGATAGATGAAAGCCCAGAACCGAAATACTCATTGAAAACGCTGGATTTCCCAAAGTCTTTCAGGTCTACGGCTTCGCCTCTTCCCACTTTGCTCATTTCCACCTGCACCATATCATAGTTTGTAAAATATACTTTTCCGTCTGTGCTAGGCTCAGCATAGATTTTAGCTGCAGGAAGGTCGTATTTCGCATTAGATTTTTTGATAATCGGACTTAGGTTTTTCTTGAATTTCTCCAAATCTTTTCCGTAGAAAAATACTTCGTACGGCGCATTTACTATGTTTTTCGCCATAGATACGAAATCCTCTGCTTTTGCCGAAAGAAGGCGTTCCTTGCTTACCACATCTCTGAATCTGGAGTTCTTGCCGTATCTCGCATAGCTGGTAAGTGCCGCCATGATGTTTTTCTTATCTTTTTTGGCTACTTCACGAGATTCTAAAATGGTATTTACTACCGTTTTATAGATGTTTTCATCAGCTTTCAGATTTCTAAGCCAATGGTCAAACAGCTCTGCACCTTTCGCTAAATTCTCCTCCAAACCAGACAAAGTAATATTGATACGATCTTTGTCCACACGAATACTGTGATTGATACCAAGTTTAAAGAACTCTTTTTTCAGCTCCTCTGGGCTGTATTTGTCCGTTCCTAAATAATCGAACAAAGTAAACGCCACGGAAAGTTCCTTATTATTATCCGTTCCGAATGGGAAAATATAATTCATTTGAGCCAGATTATTCTTCTTGTTTTGAATAAAACTCAGCTTCACGCCATTGATGTTGTCTGTTTTTATTTCTTTTTGATAATCTACGAAAACAGGCTTTATTTCCTCTACTTTCTCATTTAGTATAGATTTTAGGAACGGAGATTGAGCCTCTCTGTTTAGCTCTATCGGTGTGATTCCTGGGTTTTCCACACGGACAAGCTTGTCATTATCACCTTTTTCTTTGTAAACAATCACATAATTATCCTTAAAGAAATCATTCGCAAATTTCACAACATCCGCTTTTGTGATTTTTTCATACTCCTGAATATCTTCCAGCTCCTGCTCCCAGCTTCTCTCGTAGATGTAAGCATCGTATAACGATGAAGCTAACCCATCAGCTGTTTCCCAGCTTTTTAGACGGTCTTTTTTCATATTCTTGATGATGGCATTCAGCATCCAGTCTGGGAATTCTCCTTTTTTAACCAAATTTACCTGTTCCAAAAGAAGGTTTTTCGCCTCATCTAGGGACTGATTTTCCTTTGGTATAGCAGAAATAGCCAAATATCCATACTGCTTAAGAGAAACTCCATGTGCTACTGAGTGAAGTACTTTTTGTTTTTGGTTTAGATTTAAATCCAAAAGCCCTGCATCATTGTTTTTTGTGCTGAGAATCTGCGCTACCAGCTCAGTCATTCTCGCTTCTTTTGTTCCGTAGCTGTCAGTTCTCCATGCCATTTGTAATCGTGGAGCAGAAGGGCTTTTTACCACTCTTTTCACGATTTTGTCCATTGGTTTTTCTACGATTTGTGATTTTTTCGGTAATGCTTTAGGCTTAAAGTTCCCGAAATATTTCTGAGCCAAAAGAATAGTCTTATCAAAATCCAAATCTCCTACCAGCACCAGCGCATAGTTGTTCGGCACATAGTATTCATTGAAATACTTGTGAATAGCCACCATAGAAGGGTTTTTCAGATGCTCAGACTTCCCGATAGTGGTCTGCTGTCCGTTCGGGTGCGTAGGGAATAGGGCGTCCATCAGCTCGTAGCTCATCAGTCGGCCGTCGTTGTCCTGTCCTCGGTTAAACTCTTCATAAACAGCTTCCAGCTCGGTGTGGAACAGCCTTAGAACCAGTTCAGAGAATCGCTCTTGTTCTACTTTGAACCATTTTTCCAGCTCGTTACTTGGGATATTGTTTTTATAAACCGTTTCATCCAGCCAAGTGTGGGCGTTAGTCCCAGTAGCTCCAAGGGAAGAAATCGCCTTGTCGTATTCGTTGGCAATGGCATATTTAGATGCTTCTTTAGAGATGGCATCTATCTTTTTGTAGATTTCTTTTTTCTTTTCAGGATTTTTTTCTGCTTTGTGCTGTTCGTAGAGGTCAGAAATTTGTTTTATGTATTTTTTCTCTTTTGCCCAGTCCTGCGTTCCTATTTTAGAAGTTCCTTTGAACATCATATGCTCCAGATAGTGAGCCAGCCCAGTGTTGTCAGCAGGGTCGTTATTACTTCCCGTTCTCACAGGGATATAGGTCTGGATTCTTGGCGCATCAGAGTTTTTTGCTAAATAAACTTTTAGTCCGTTTTTCAGAGTATAGACTCTCACGCCGTTTTCATCATTAGAAACCGTAACATACGAGAAACCATTTCTGTCCGTATGTTTTATCTCCTCATAGTTTTGCGCTTGAATAGTATTCATCATCAATGCTAATGCTAATGTGGTTAAAACTTTTTTCATGAAATTAAATTTAAATGGAAACAAAGGTAACCAAAAATATTAAATCCATAAACAAAGCCAGCGCCTTATTTTATATTTTATTAAAAAAGAAAGATTCCGTATATTAGTCGCATAAAAATATTAAAAACATTGAGCGCATTTCTTACCATATTAGGTTTTAATTCTGCCATACCTACCGTGACTTCCTCGCCTACGGCACAGCTTTTGGAAATAGCAGAACGGCATTTTCTGATAGACTGCGGCGAGGGAACGCAGGTGCAGCTGAGAAAAGCCAAAGCCAAGTTTTCTAAAATCAATCATATTTTTATTTCTCATCTCCACGGCGACCATTGTTTCGGGCTTCCTGGGCTTATTTCGTCCTTTCAGCTGCTCGGCAGGGAAACGCCGCTGCATATTTACGGGCCTGTGGGCATTCAGGAGCTGATAGAAACCGTGCTGAGGCTTACCGAGACCAACAAGGGATTTGAACTGGTTTTCCACGAATTAAAGGGAAAAGAATCCGTGCTTGTTTTTGAAGACAGCAAGGTGGAAGTTTATACCATTCCGCTAAATCACAGGATTTACTGCAATGGCTATCTTTTCAAGGAAAAACCAAAGGAACGCCACCTGAATATGAAAGAAATCGCCAAATATCCAGAAATAGAAGTCTGTGATTATCATAATATCAAACGAGGGAAAGATATTGTCCTAAGTGATGGTTATGTCCTTAAAAATGAAACACTTACCACTCCGCCCGAGGCGTCTGTTTCTTACGCTTTTTGTAGTGATACCCGCTATCTGGAGTCGGTAATTTCCATTATCGAAGGAGTAGATTTGCTCTATCACGAGGCTACTTTTTTAGATGATTTGAAGGAATTAGCCAAACATACAGGGCATTCTACTGCGATAGAGGCAGCAATAATTGCAGAAAAAGCCAAAGTGAAAAAGTTGATTTTAGGGCATTTTTCTAATCGATATACGGATTATTCGGTGTTTTTAGAAGAAGCCAAAGTTGTATTCAAAAACGCCCATCTGCCCAAAGCCTTAGAACGCGTAGAAATAAATTGAGATTAACTAAAATAATGAGCCAAAAAATACTTTTATTTTTATTCTTGCTGGTGAATATTGCCGTGTTTTCGCAGGAAACAGACACATTACAGACCGCACAAGAAAATCCAGATACATCTATTTTCAAGGGAGGCTTTTCTGAACCCATAGACCGCATGTGGGAGCTGAGAGAACCTTATAAACGCGGAACTTTTAGTCTGAAGGCGCATAGACCCAATTATATCATTCTTTCCAGATATTCAAGCCTTCCTAATAGACAGCCTGTGAGCCTGAATGCCAACCGAGAAGTTCCAGAATATAAAAACTTTCAAAATATAGAAGCAAAATTTCAGGTCAGTCTGAAAGCCAAGGTGTTACAGGGTGCTTTTTGGAACAAAGGCGACCTTTGGTTAGGTTTTACCCAGCAGTCTTTTTGGCAAGTTTATAATGGGAAAATGTCCCGTCCCTTCCGCGAGACCAACTATGAGCCAGAGCTGATGTTCATCTATCCGCTGAACCTATCCGCTGGGAAATTTAGAATTAAAATGGCGGGAATATCCGTAAATCACCAGTCCAACGGAAAGGAGGAACTGCTCTCGCGAAGCTGGAACAGGCTTATTCTCATGACTGCTTTTGAGTGGGGAGATTTTGCTATCACCAATAAATTATGGCAGAGATTTACCGAAAAAGGGGACGATGATGATAATCCCGGCATAGAGGAATATGTGGGAAGAACCGAATTTACCATCGGTTACACCAGAAAAAAGCATATTTTTTCTTTGGTTTTGCGTAATAATCTGAATATCAAGCATAATAGAGGTTTTGCGGAGTTTTCTTGGATTTATCCTATCAAAGGAACTCTTAAGATGATGTTTCAGGCATCTCACGGCTATGGAGATTCTCTGATTGATTATAATCATAAACAGACCATAATCGGTTTAGGAGCTGTTTTTTTTCCGATGTAACTTGTATATAATGAATGATTTAAAATCTTTTTTGGACGAAAAAGCCGAGCAGTATAATCATCCTGATTTCGTGCTGGGAGATCCTATTCAGATGCTGCATCGTTTCGAGCTGAAACAGGATATAGAGATTATGGGTTTTTTAACGGCAACTATCGCTTGGGGAAACCGAAAATCCATCATCAAAAGCGCAGAAAAAATGCTCATGATGATGGGCAGTTCGCCGTATGATTTTGTGATGAATTTCACGGAAAAAGATTTTGAAAAAATGGAGGACAAAGCCATTCACAGGACATTTTCTTTGGAGGATTTTCAGTTTTTTCTGTCTTCTCTGCGAAAGATTTATACCAAGAACGAAAGTTTAGAAAATCTATTTTTATTAAAAGAAGGCGAGACCAATTTTTATCACGCTTTGGAGCGTTTTAGAAATGCTTTTTTTGAGAATGATTTTCAGCACCGAAGCCAGAAACATATCAGTTCCACTTATAAAAATTCCGCTGCGAAAAGGCTGATGATGTATCTTCGCTGGATGGTGCGGAAGGATAATAAGGGCGTGGATTTGGGAATATGGGAAAATATCGGTCAGGAATATTTGTCCGTTCCGCTGGATGTCCATGTGGGGAATATTTCGCGGAAACTAGGGCTGATAAAGAGAACTCAGAACGACTGGAAAACGGTGGAAGAACTTGATTTTCAACTGAGAAAAATGGATGAAAAAGACCCTGCAAAGTATGATTTTGCGCTGTTTGGTCTGGGAGTATTTGAGAATTTTTAGAAATAAATAAAATTTAATTTTTTATAGTGTTTAGTAAAGAAGAATCGCAGCGGATGCGGCAGGAATTTTGGACATCTTTTGGGAAATCTTTTCCTACAAAATGGACATTGTATAATACCAAAATAAAGGGTTTTAGTTTCAAATTCTATTTTGACACCAAAAAAGCAATGGTTTTGGTGGAGATAGACGGGAGCTTAGACCATAGAGTGAAGTATTTTGAGAAGATGCAGTCTATGGAGGGCATCTTTGAGGAATATTGGGAAGATGCAGTTTATTCGGATTCTTTCGAGCTTGAAAACGGAAAGGAGGTATCCTGTGTATTTGTCGAAAAACAAGGAGTCTGCATTCACAACAGGAATACATGGCAGGAAACGATGGAATTTCTCTCCCAAAAAATGCAGAAACTCGAAGAATTTTGGCAGGAATATCAGGATTTTTTCAAAGAGGAATAGATTTATGATTTATCTCATTTTAATTTTTTTGAAACTAATCTAATAAAAGTTATACTTTTGGGCTATGGAAACAAGAAATTATTTAGATTCGACTTACCTCAAAACTCCTGCTCAGTCAGGACTTTCTGAGGAAGAGACATTGAAAAAGGTATATGATTTGGCTCAGGAAGCAGCGGATAATGGGCTGTTTGCGGTGATGATTCGCCCGCAGTATGTGAAACAGATTAAGCAGTTTTTGAGTGAAAAAAATCCTGCTGTGAAAGTGGGAACAGTAATAGGTTTTCACGAGGGAACAGCGCCTGTTTATGAAAAACTGAAAGAAGCACAGCAGGCGATAGATGATGGAGCTGATGAGCTGGATTTTGTAATCAACTATGAAGCCTTTAAAAAAGGAAGTCTAGAAGCGCTTAAATTTGAATTTCTACGATGCACAGAGCTTTGTATGAAAAACAATAAAGTAGCAAAATGGATTATAGAAATAGCGGCTTTGACCGATGAGCAGATAGCTTCTATTACTAAAAATATCGTAAAATGGGCGACTATCAGCTTTACAAAAGAACAACTTTCTAATATTTTCATCAAATCCTCTACTGGATTTTATGAAACTCAAGATGGAAAGCCAAACGGTGCGACCAAAGAAGGCATAAAAATCATGCTGGATAATGCAGATGTCCTGCCAGTAAAAGCCGCAGGCGGAATCAGAACCAAAGAAGAAGCCGAAGAAATGATAAAAATGGGAGTGAAACGAATAGGAACATCCTCCGCATTGGCATTGATAGGGAAGGAGCAGAGCAGCTCTGGATACTAAAAATAAAAAAGTCAGGATTTTTTGTCCTGACTTTCTTTTTTTATAGAGATTTAAATTGTTCCAAAGTTCTGATATCATTCTCAAAGAACATACGAATATCTGACATTTGGTAAAGAAGCATTACGATTCGCTCTATTCCCATACCAAAAGCATATCCGCTGTATTTATCAGGATCTATGTTCACATTTTTAAGAACGGCAGGGTCTACCATACCACAGCCCATGATTTCCAGCCAGCCTGTTCCTTTCGTGATTCTGTAATCCGTTTCGGAATTAAGCCCCCAGTATACATCCACCTCTGCACTTGGCTCTGTGAAAGGGAAATAAGAAGGACGCATTCTGATTTTTGACTTTCCGAAAAGTTCCGTAGTGAAAAACTGAATGGTTTGTTTCAAGTCCGCAAAACTCACATTTTCATCGATATAAAGTCCCTCTATCTGGTGGAAAATACAATGAGAACGAGATGAAACAGCCTCATTTCTGAAAACTCGCCCAGGCGAAAGAATACGGATAGGCGGTTCATTTTGCTCCATGTATCTGATTTGCACAGAAGAAGTGTGAGTTCTTAGCAGAACATCAGGATTTGTCTCGATGAAGAAAGTATCCTGCATATCTCTTGCTGGGTGATATTCAGGTAAGTTCAGCGCGGTGAAGTTATGCCAGTCATCTTCTATCTCTGGCCCGTCAGCCACTGCAAAACCGATAGATTTAAAAATATCTGTGATTCTATTTTTTACCAAATTGATAGGGTGTCTAGACCCTAATTCCAAAGGAAATCCAGGTCTGGTAAGGTCTTCTTTTTCGGTAGCTACATTTTGTGAAGAACTGCTCTGTGTCAGCTCTTCTAGTTTAGCAGAGATGCTTTGTTTCAGTAAGTTTATTTTCTGACCATATTCTTTTTTCTGGTCGTTGGATACAGATTTGAACTGTTCAAATAAATCATTCAAAATCCCTTTTTTTCCATTGAATTTGATTCTGAATTGTTCAATTTCTTCCTTTTTCTGGGAATGAAATTTTTGGACTTCATTTAAAAGTTCATCTATTTTTGTTAGCATTTTCTGTTTTTTATTTAGGTCGACAAAAGTACAATTTTTTAATTTTTAAACAAAATAAAACCTGTCTAATAATATAGACAGGCTAACATATAAAATTAAAAAAATGAAAAAATTATTTTTTATTGAAAGCTTTTATAGCAACTTGTAGAGTGAATTCATTTTTTATAATGCCATCTTTTATTGGCAGCTGGAATTTCACTCCGAATTCCGTTCTGTCTATATCCGTAGGTTCAGTGTATATGCTGACCTGCTCGGTATCAACTTTTACATTGGCATTAAAACTCACAGCCTTTGTAATTCCTTTTATTGTCAAATTTCCTTCAATAATGGAGTTGTAATCTCCATGTTCTGAGGGAGTTACTTTTGTGATTTCAAATGTAGCCGTAGGAAACTGCTCTACATCAAAGAAATCGGAGTTTTTCAGATGATTGTCAAGCTTTGCAGCGAGTTCTTTATCCTCTATATCTGTGGTTGTGATGGATTTAGTATTGATTACTAATTTCCCAGAAACCAATTTTCCATCCTTTACATTGATATCTCCTTCCAAAAAATCCATTGTCCCAAAGTGGCTGGTGTTTTCAGATTTAAAGATTTTATAACCTTTCCAATCGATGTTACTTTGTTCTTTATTTATTGTAAAGGTTTGAGAATCAGCTACTGACTCCTCTTTTACAGGCTCGTTTTTTACCATTTCTTTTTCCTTTTTACAAGAAACAGTGATTCCCACCAAGGCGATGCATAGAAAGTAAACTAAATATTTTTTCATTTTATGCTTTCTTCACAAATTCAGATTTTAGTCCCATTGCCCCAAAGCCATCTATTTTGCAGTCGATATTGTGGTCGCTGTCAAAATTTAAACGGATATTTTTTACTTTTGTTCCTGCTTTTATAGGTTTAGGAGCACCTTTCACAGGAAGGTCTTTCACAATCACTACAGTGTCGCCGTTTTGGAGTTCGTTTCCATTGGCGTCTAGGATTTTATCACCGCTATTGGCAGATTCTTCTGCTGGGTTCCATTCATGAAAGCACTGAGAACATGCCATCAAATCACCATTTTCATAAGTAAATTCAGAACCACAAGCAGGGCAGATAATAGTATCACTCATTATATTTATTCGTTTTAAAAATTTGGTTGCAAAGATAAAAAATATAACTACGCTAAACAATCTCAAACATAATTATTGTATAAAAAAGTAAGCTGTCTGAGACAACTTACTTATTTTCTTTATACCTTTTATCAGGTGTTCCATCTTTTTTCAGCTTTTTATTGGCCTTGTATCTTCTGTCTGGCGTTCCATCTTTTTTTAGTTTTTGTGATGAGTAAGTGGTGGAACTTTTTTGTTTGGAATGGTGTTTCTTTTTGGCCTCTTTCTTTACTCCTTGACTGTGCAAAGCTTTGCTTTGTGCTGTTCCCAGAGTGAAACTAAACACCAAAAACAGTAATGTAACTAAATTTTTCATAATTAAGTAATTTATTGTATTTAAAGTTTTTTGAATCTAAAACTATGCCATGAACTAAAAATTCACATTGCATTTTTCATCATTGTTTTCTTGGGTTTTGCCATGGCGTGTCGGGTGTCCTCTTTCATCCAGCGCGACCATGACTATTTTATCAATGGTGATGATGGTTTGGCAGGTCATGGTATTTCTCACTTTACAAGACAAAGTCAGTGAGCTGTTCCCGAATTTTATAGCTTGGATGCCTATCTCGATGATATCTCCTTGTTTAGCCGAACTCACGAAGTTGATTTCGGACATTGATTTGGTGACTACTCTCGGATTTTCCAGCTGCATGATGGCGTACAGCGCCGCCTCTTCATCTATCCATTCTAAAAGTCTTCCTCCAAAAAGTGAGTGATTTGGGTTCAAATCCTCTGGTTTTACCCATTTTCTCGTATGATAATTCATTTTTTTTAATTTAATTTTTCTAAAATTTTTTCTAAATCTGCCTTTAAATCCTCTTCATTTCCATTATTAAAAACCACAAAATCAGCTCGTTTTTGTTTTTCGGATTCGGGCATTTGTTTTTCTATTATTTTTTTTATTTCGCTTTCGGTTTTCCCATCTCTCTGCATTACTCTTTTTATTCTGATATTTTCATCAGCGGTGATGAGCAGGGACTTGTAGCATTCTTTATCTAAATTTAGCTCAAATAAAAGAGCCGTTTCTTTGAAGGCTATTTTTTTCTGCTGGGTGGCTGTCCATTTCTCAAAGTCCTCTTTTACAGTAGGATGGATGATGGAGTTGAGCGCTTGTCTTTTTTTATCATTGTTGAAAATCTGCTCTGCTACCCATTTTCTGTTGTAGTTTCCCTCTGCATCATATGCCTCACTTCCTAAAAGTTCTATAATGTTCTTTTTCAGGGTTTTATCATCATTCACGATTTCTTTTGCTCTGATGTCAGAATAATAAACAGGAAAACCCAGTTTCTCCAAAAACTTCGCTGCGGTGGTCTTTCCAGAGCCTATGCCGCCTGTGAGTCCTATGATCTTCGTTTTTTGGCTCATTTTTTAGTTTTAATGATAATTATGAAGTAAAATTCATTAAAATTTCCAATCTAATAGTTGTTTTATAGTGATATTGTTCTGTTTTGCAAAGTTTCTCAATGAAGCTTCAGAATTTGTACCATTTTCAAAAATTCTTTTTGGAATGATAATTCTATCGGAGGTTTTTAGTTTAATGAAATAATAATCTGCTATTTCCTCTATGAAATCTACATTGGTGAGGTTGATTTCTAATTTTGTCTGGTTAGATAAAATTTTAATTAGTTCATTATCATAAACAACGCTAAATTCCATTCCTATTTTTTCTTTGAAAAGACGCCTGACATTCTTTTTATACGCCCTTTTAAAAACGCTTCTGTATCCATAGAAATAATAAAAAATACAATACAATATTCCTGTGACAGAAAAAGTAATGAAAAACAGAGGACGGAGTCTAAAATATACCCAAACAGAACCTAAAGAAAACATTAAAATCAATAGAAATAATAATCTTCTTTTAGCATCTCTCAAAGTCAAATTTTGACTTGCTGCAAATAAACAAAATTGCAGATAATCCTCTTCTGTAAGCTGATAATTGAGTTTCATTTTTCTAATATCCAAAAACATCATTAAAGCTGAAAGTCTCATCGATGCGGACTCCTTTTTCGGTCATTTTAAGTGATGCAAGTTCATTCACTGCATCATGCTCGAAAAACAGCAGATATTCATTATCCACGCATTGTTTTAGGAATTTTTCTTTTTCCTCCAAAGTTATCAGCGGACGAACATCATAACTTGGAACATAGATAAGTGGAACATGCCCTGTCGTAGGCACTAAATCCGCCGCATAGATGATGGTTTTGTCTTGGTATTTTAGTACAGGAAGCATCTGTTTTTCCGTGTGTCCATCTACGAAAATTACATCCATTTTCAGGTCTGGAGCAAAGCCGTAATTCCCTGTTTTAGGCAGGTCTAAAAATCTAAGCTGACCACTTTCTTCCAGTGGGAAAATATTTTCTTTCAGGAAACTTGGTTTTTCGCGAGGATTGGGATTTGTTGCCCATTCCCAGTGGTTTTTATTAGTCCAAAATTCAGCATTTTTGAAGGCTGGCTGGTATCCTGTACGGCTGTCATTCCACTCCACAGCACCGCCGCAGTGGTCAAAATGCAGATGGGTAAGAAACACATCCGTAATGTCCTCCCTCACAAAGCCGTATTTAGCCAGACCTTTATCCAAACTATCATCCCCAAAAAGAGAATAATGCCCGAAAAATTTTTCATCCTGCTTGTTCCCCAGTCCGCAGTCCACCAAAATCAGTTTTTTCCCGTCCTCTATCAGCAGAGAGCGAGTACCCAGCTCGACCAAGTTTTTTTCATCAGCAGGATTGGTTTTTTGCCAAATGGATTTTGGGACAATGCCGAACATAGCCCCGCCATCCAATTTAAATTTTCCGCATTGAATAGGATATAGTTTCATAATATTAGCTGTTTTTTTGAGGAAAATCAGGTATTTTTAGTGCATAAAAGCGCTTTACTTTGCCTTGGGTCAGTAAGTTCCATTGCACAAAGAACTTTCTTTTTCTTTGTGTCATAGCTTCT
>CAUQVP010000043.1:0-14031 GCA_963521545.1 uncultured Flavobacteriaceae bacterium
ATACCATCCAGCTCTGGTGCATATATTCTAAAGCATCGTAATAATCTGTATACAACTCCTCTATAGGGTAACCCGCGGAATATTTAGCAATAAGAGAATATAAAATATCTCTTGCCATAAAAGATTTAACAAATACAATTCTTTCTTCTTT
This sequence comes from uncultured Flavobacteriaceae bacterium, assembly GCA_963521545.1. Classification (GTDB taxonomy): domain Bacteria; phylum Bacteroidota; class Bacteroidia; order Flavobacteriales; family Weeksellaceae; genus JABCPE02. The sequence goes on from CAUQVP010000043.1 coordinate 152, forward strand.
TATTTCATTATTTTTTAATTTCAATATTCTTTCAATTCTATCATTTTTCTCTTTGCTGATGTAGTTTTCAAAATATGTTTTATTGAAATTTATATCTCTCATAATCTAAATTATTGTATATCAATTATATTCAACTCTTTTCTATTAAAAATATAAGAAACAAAGATACTGCATATTTCTTCATTGCTATGAAAAAGTAATACAAGATTGAATAGAAAAAAAACAAGAATATCGCTTTGTGAAAACTTTTAGGATTTGAAATAAAAAAAAAAGACTTTTGAAAAATTCAAAAGTCCTTGTAATTTAGTTTTAATACTTGCGGAGAGAGGGTGTTTAATTTTATCTATAATATTACTAGGTGTTGTTGGATATTTTACTAAAAAATGGTATGCTGAAAGTATAAAGACCAAAGAAGAAGTAAGGAAACAATTGCTGATAGAGTTTGAGAATAAGGGAAAAGGGATTTATGATGTTAAGTCTTATGAAAAATTGCAATATAATACAGAGTTAGTTAGTAAATGGATTGAAAAATATCCAAACGATGCAGATAAGTTTCTACGCTTTAAAGAAGGCTACGAAACAAAGTAAAAAATCATTATATTTGTCTTATTTTTCATCAAGAATAATTACCCTATGCACGAAAGCAAACATATAGAATATAAGCAAAAAATAACACCCGAGTTAGAAAAAGAAGTAGTAGCATTTCTTAATTCTAATGAGGGAGGTGTTATCTACATTGGGATTGATAAGGCGGGGAAAATCTTGGGGGTTGAAAATCCTGATGAGGAACAGCTTCTGCTGAAAGACCGATTAAAACATAATATTTTGCCTTCGTGTATGGGGCTTTTTGATATTGTTTTGGAAAGAAATAAAGATAAGAATATCTTGAAAATCATCGTGGCAGGAGGCTATGAGAAGCCTTATTATGTGAAGAAATATGGGCTTTCGGAAAAAGGTGTTTTTATTCGTGTAGGGAGCAGTGCAGAGCCGATGCCTACTCGACAAATTGAACAACTTTTCAGTAAACGAACTCGAAATTCTATCGGAAAAATAAAATCTCCAAAACAAGATTTAAGATTTCAACAATTACAAATTTATTATCAGTCTACTGGAAAGCTTCTTAACGAACAATTTGCTAAAAATCTGGAACTTCTTACCGAGGATAATCAATATAATTATGTAGCGTATCTGCTTAATGATGTGAATGGAATTTCGGTAAAAGTAGCAAAGTATTCAGGGACAAATCAAGTGGATTTAATTGAGAATGAAGAATATGGTTACGAATCTTTGATAAAAGCAACTAAGCAGGTTTTGGATAAACTCAACCTTGAAAATAGGACACTTACTAAAATAACATCCAAGGAACGGGAAGAACGAAAACTTTGGAATTCTATTGCTTTACGAGAGGCGGTAATTAATGCCTTTGTGCATAATGATTACACACGAGAAGTAGCACCAAAATTTGAGGTTTTTAGAGATAGACTAGTAATTACATCATACGGAGGACTTCCAGAAGGACTTTCTCAAGAAGAATTTTTTGAAGGGTATTCTGTCCCAAGAAATAAGGAATTGATGCGGATTTATAAGGACTTAAAATTGGTGGAGCAGTTGGGTTCTGGTGTGCCAAGAATTTTACAAGTCTATCCCAAGGAATATTTTAAATTTTCAGAAAATTTCTTGCAGATTATTTTACCAGCAGAAGAGGATGTTACCCCGCAAGTTACCCCGCAAGTTACCCCGCAAGTTACCCCGCAAGTTGAGAATTTGTTAAGAATTTTTGAAGGAACTCATTATAGGAGTGAATTGCAGGAAAAATTGAATTTATCGGATAGAGAATATTTTAGAAAAAATTATCTTAAACCTGCTATTGAAGAAGGATTGGTGGCTCTTACGATACCAGATAAACCTACAAGCAACAATCAAAAATACTATTTAACAGAAAAAGGAAAAAAACTAATAATAACAATTAAAAATAAATAGAATATGAGAACTTATTATACAAAGATATTTTTTTATGAAGAATGTAACATTATTTCTAAAAAATTAAATTAAAAAATAATGCAAAACACACTTATAGATAATTCTTCTGAGGAATTAAAACTTTCTACTATTTTAAAACAATGCTTCACCAATCCAAATATTAGTGAAATAAAAATTGCTACAGGTTATTGGGATTTGCCAGGTATGGTGTTGATTTATGATGAATTAAAATCTTTTTTGGAGCGAGAAGATACAATTTTTCAATTACTTATCGGGAAAGACCCGCGTATTGCTATTTCTCAACAAGAAAAAATTAAAATAAAAGATCCAAGTTATCCGAAAGATTTTATTAAAACTGACATCCAGAATTTAGAGTTGAAATTTGAGTATCAAAAGGTTGTAAAGCTTTTACTGAATTATTGTACTGATGATGAAAATAGCAAAATTCAAGTGCGGGTTTTCCGAAAAAATGAAAATGAGGAAACCCAATTTTTGCACTCCAAATGTTATATTTTCAATGGGAAAGATGTATCCATAGGTATTATTGGGAGTTCTAATTTTACCCAAAAAGGATTGGAAGGTAATTCTGAACTTAATTACTTAGAAACCACACGACAAATTGTAAAATATCCTGTGGAAGGAAACCTCAAAGGGCATATTGGGTGGTTCAACGAAAAATGGGAAATTTCCGAGGTTTGGAATCAGACATTTGAAGAAATTTTGAAAGAGTCTCCCCTTGCTCCGCCTCCAACTAAACCCACTATATCTGAACTTACAACGCCTTATCAGGTATATATTAAGTTTCTACAAAGTCAATGGGGGGATATGTTAGATAGCAAAAACACTTCAATGCTGGAGAATTTTCTTCCACAGGAAGTACAAAAATTGCAATATCAGTTAGATGCAGTCAATCAGGGGTATAGCATACTAAAGCGCCATGGTGGTTTTATCCTCGCTGATGTGGTGGGTTTGGGAAAAACGATGGTGGGAGTACTTACCATAAAACGATTTTTAGAAGATATAAATAGAGAAGGAAGAGAAAAAAATGTGCTAATTATAACACCTCCTGCTATTAAAACAAGTTGGGAAAATACCATTGAATTATTTAATGATAATAGTTTTTCTTCTCATATTCAGATTGTTACCATAGGAAGTATTGGTAAATTGGTAGATTCTCAAGAAAATGAAGAGGAATTGGAAGAAATTGAGAATGAAGAATTAAATATCAGTGGATTGGATAAAAATTTCGGGTTGATATTGATAGATGAAAGCCACAAATTTAGAAATTCTGAAACGCAAATGTATAAAGCGTTGGATAATTTGATAGAGAATATTTCTCCTCAGCCATATGTGGTTTTACTTTCGGCAACTCCCCAAAACAACACACCGAGTGACCTTAAAAATCAAATTTATCTTTTCCAAAGAGAACGGCATAACACTACTTTGGATAGAATACTTGGGCGAAATTTGTCTGCTTTTTTTAGTAAAATTGAAAGTCAATACGAACAACTCAAAAAAGACCCCAAAGCAAATAATGATGAGTTGATAGCCCTATCTAAAAAAGTGAGAGCCTGTGTTTTGGACGACCTTTTGGTAAGAAGAACTCGTACTGACATCAAAAAATACTACCAGACAGATGCCGATGGAATTAAATTTCCACAGGTAAAAGGGCCGAATCTTTTGAAATATGAAATGGATGATGAATTGGTTCAACTTTTCTTGGATACAATGGAGAAAATAGCTCCGTTTAGCACGATAAAAAATGAAATTATTTTTGAAGAAGGTAGTCTTAATTATTATCGTTATAGGGCAATCGAGTATCTTGTAAATCAGGAAGATAGAAACTTGTATAAAAACAGAAATTTAAATGTTGAAAATATTTCTCGGCGGTTGGCTCGGATTATGCAAATTCTTTTGGTAAAACGCTTGGAAAGTAGCTTTTCGGCTTTCAAAATATCTTTACGAAATTTACAACAGTACACTGAAAATATGATAACGATGCTCAAAGATGATGTTGTTTTCATTTGTCCTGATATTGATGTTAATGCAGAATTAAATATAGAATTAAAGAGTAAAAAATATGGAAAAAAAGTAACTAAAGAGGATTGTTATAACGATATTCGTAAGAAAATAAAACAAAAAGGTGGAAAAAATAAAGAATTTAGAACTGCTGATTTTTCTGAAAAATATTTAATTGATCTACAGGAGGATAAAGAAATTATAGATAGGCTTTGCAAGCGCTGGGACAGATTTAATGATGATCCTAAATTAGATATTTTTACCAGAGAAATTTATCAAACTTTGTTCAATAAAGAAATCAATAATCCTAATGGATATGACAAACCCAAACTAGTGATTTTCACCGAGGCTTTAGCGACCTTACAAGAATTGAAAAAGAAAATTGAAGGGAGAACAAAATACAAAGTTTTAGCTATTTCTGCTGAAAATAGAAAGGAAAAAGAAACGATTATCCGTGAGAATTTTGATGCGAATTATCCCAAAGAACTCCAAAAAGATGATTACGATATTATCATCACCACCGAAGTTCTTGCCGAAGGGGTTAATCTCCATAGAAGTAATGTGATTGTTAATTATGACACGCCTTGGAATTCCACTCGCTTAATGCAGCGCATAGGGAGGGTCAATCGTATTGGCTCAAAGGAAGATTTTGTGTATATTTTCAATTTTATGCCCACAGCTCAGAGCGATGCTCAAATCAATTTGGTGCAAAAAGCCCATACCAAGCTACAGGCTTTCCACGCAATGTTTGGCGAGGATAATAAAATTTTCACCGATGCCGAAGAGCTGATAAATTATGATAAAGACCCAAAAGCTTTACAAAAATTAGTTGATGGAGAAGAATCGCCATATGAAAAATATATTAGTCAGCTTAGAACACTCAAAAAAGAAAATCCTGAACTGTACACTGAGATAGAAAATTTAGAATTTCCTTTGCAAAGTGCATCCCAAAATAATGCCGATGGTTTGGTGTGTTGGGTGTCTTCTAAAGGTGGTAAAAATCTGTATATAAATGTGAAAAACGATGAGGTTCAGAAGCTCAATACCATTGAAATGATTGAAAAATTACAATGTGAACCTAACAATCCGGCTTTGAAAATTCCACAAGATTTTGAAAATCTATATCAAAAAGCCATCAATGAATATTTGTCTTTTTTCGATAAAATGATTACTAGTAAAGATTCTAATAAAAATAGAACAGAAGCCATAGGTATTTTAAAGAAAATGCTTAATAAAACACAAATGGCTGAGGTTAAGGAAACTTTGAAAATTGCCAGCACAATGGTAAGAAATGGAAATAATGCTTTAGCAAAGAAAATTATTCAATTATCAAAGAAAATGGAAAATGAAATTTCATTATTTAATGTTAATGAAGATGATTTTAATGAAGTGATTTTAAGAGAATTTTCTGACTTGAAAAAACGAAGCAAAAATAATAAGGATACTTGTCTGCCACAAATAATTTTATCAAATATCAATGTAAGATGAAAGAAATATTAAAAGATATATTTACAAAGCCATATCAAGGAAAGAGCTTTGTATTGGATAGTTTATTAAAGCCTCTATTGGGTGATTATAAACCAAGTAATGAAGATATTTTACATAATTCTGAAAGGAAAAAACTAGCAGAAAATGCTAATGTAAAAGCTATTACGAGAATTGCAGAATTTGAATTAGAAGATACCACATTACAGGTATTCGATATTACACTATCAAGCCACTCTAAAATAAAATATTCCAAAGTAAATATTCAAAAAGTGGTACGAAGTATAATGGATGTTTATACAGGAGCTATTATGTTTTTTCATTATGAAAATAATGAAGGAGATTGGCGTATTTCTTTTGTGGAAAAAGAAGATTCACAGAAAAATACGACTTCAGCTAAACGATATACCTTCTTAGTGGGCGAAAATCATCCTGCTACTACGATTACCCAGCGTTTTGTCACTTTAAGAGGAAAAGAAAAATCGGTGGAGACTATCCGTGATGCGTTTTCGGTGGAGGCATTATCAGAGGAATTTTTTGCGAAATATAAATCGCATTATGAGGATTTTGTACAATATATTTCAGGTAAACGATTTGTAAAAGAAAAAGGAAAATGGGTAGAAAAAAGCATTGGACGGCCGAGTGAAGAATATATTTCCATTTTTGAGGAAAATGACAAATCGGTAAGAGATTTTGTAAAAAAAATGCTTGGGCGTATTGTGTTTCTTCACTTTCTGCAAAAGAAAAAATGGCTTTGTGATGATGAAAATTACTTACAAAATTTATTTAAAAAATCGGAGAAAAGTAATTATTTAGAAAGCGTTTTAGAACCATTGTTTTTCGGAGTACTCAATACAAAATCAGAAGATAGAAAAGTATTGTTTGAAAATGAAAATTGGGATTTATCTTTACTCAAAGAGTGGGAGAATATTCCATATCTTAATGGAGGATTGTTTGAAAAAGATGAATTAGATAAGAAAACAGTGGTTTTCCCAGAGAATTTATTCTCTGATTTGTTTGACTTTTTCAGCCAATATAATTTTACCATTGATGAAAACGATCCCAACGATTCCGAAGTAGGAATTGACCCAGAAATGCTTGGTAAAATTTTTGAAAATCTTTTGGAAGATAACAAAGACAAAGGAGCTTTCTACACGCCAAAAGAAATTGTGCAGTATATGTGCCGTGAGTCTTTGATTGCGTATCTGTGTGAAAAACATAAAGATGATGAAGAAGGTATCCGAAGTTTGGTAGAACATCATATTACGGATTGGAATGAAGATAAAAGAAATAAAATCCTCGATTCTTTAAAAGATGTAAAAATTTGTGACCCTGCCATTGGTTCAGGAGCATTTCCTATGGGACTTCTTAATGAATTGTATCAGTGTAGATTGGCACTAGGCGAAGAAAAATCAGTAAATATCAAAAAAGAGATTATCCAAAACAATATTTATGGTGTAGATATTGAGAAAGGAGCGGTAGATATTGCTCGTTTGCGTTTTTGGCTGGCATTGGTAGTGGAAGAAGAAATTGCTGAGCCGTTACCCAATTTAGATTACAAAATTATGCAGGGTAATTCACTTTTAGAGAGTTATCAAGGTGTGGATTTGAGTAATATTGGAAATAAAAAAGGTTATAATCCGCAGAGAGATTTGTTTGGAAATATTGTGAATTCTCAAATAAAAATGACTTTTGCAAAAAGTAAACTTTCCCAAGAAATTCAAGAGTTAATTCAAAAGTATTATGATTTTAAAGGAAATTCTGAAAATAAAAAAACAGCACAAGATAAAATCAATAAAAAAATATACGAACATATTGATTACAATTTAGAACTGCGAAAAAATGAGTTAGAACGCCAATTATTGTCAATAACTCCGAAATATAAGGGTGGAAAATTGAACGATAAACAAAGTAAAGAAATAAAAAAAATAACAGAGAAAATCAATGAATTGAGTTCTGTTCGTAAAGAATTATTTGAAATACAGCAAGGCGATGACCGCCCTTATTTCCTTTGGCGTTTGTACTTTGCTGATGTTTTCAAAGATGGAGGCTTTGATATTATTATTGGAAATCCGCCGTATATAAAAGAATATGAAAATAAATCTGTTTTTAATGGTTTTAGAGATTCAGAATTTTATATCGGAAAGATGGATATTTGGTATGCTTTTGTCTCCATTGGACTTAATTTATTGAAAGATAATGCTGTTTTAAGTTTCATAGCTCAAAATAATTGGACAACTAGTGCAGGAGCTAAACTTTTGAGAAAAGATATTTTGCAAAGAGCAAAAATAGAGCAGTTTATAGACTTTGGTAACTACAAAGTATTTGAGTCTGCGGCTATCCAAACGATGATTTTTTTATTGAGAAAAACCATTGATAATAAGAGATATAAAATACAATATTCGCTTTTGCAAGATGAAAAAATAGATAAAAAGCAACTTAAAGAATTTTTAATTTTCAATATGAAAAATGATTTTGCACATCAAAAATTTTTGTATTCTTTTAAGGCTGAAAAATTTATAGACAAAACTTTTAATTTTACAAATTCTGATATAGATGTTATTTTAGACAAAATCGAAAAAAAAGGGGCATTTAAATTAAACAGTGATGAGGTGGCTCAGGGGATAGTAGCTCCACAAGATTTTGTGAATAAACACTCTCATAGTGTTTTAAATAACTCTGAAATTAAAATCAATGATGGCATTTTTGTTCTTAATGAAGTAGAGTTCCAAAATTTAAAATTATCTGAATTTGAAAAAGAAATAATAAAACCTTATTATACAAGCCAAGAATTACACAAATATTATACAAATGATAAAAATCGTTTTTGGTTGATTTATACAAATTCAACTTTTAAAAATTCAGATGAAATCAATAAATACCCTAATATTAAAAAGCATTTAGATAGATTTATTTCTATCATCACATCAGACAATAAACCCTATGGACTTCATAGAGCAAGGGAAGAAAAATTTTTCAAAAATGAAAAAATAATGTCATTACGAAAAGGCAAAGAACCTGTTTTTACTTTTACCGATTTTGATTGTTATGTTTCTCAGTCTTATTTTGTTATACAAACGAAAAGACTGAATATGAAGTATTTAACAATTTGTCTCAATTCAAAAATAGTAAAATTTTGGCTAAGACATAAGGGTAAAATGCAAGGAGATAATTATCAAATAGATAAAATTCCTTTGCTCAATATTCCAATAATAATTGCTGAAAAACAAAATGATATTATCCAATTATTTGATAAAATCAAAGATAATGTGGATAATATCAATTCCTTATTCTATAAAATTTGTGATTTTTCAGAAGATGAAATAAAAATTATTGAAAATCATTTGGAGTAATTGTACCATCTATACTCTGAATTTCACTAAAAGATAAATCATAGAGTTTGTAAATTAAGATATTAATTTCTTTTTCAAGAGATGAACTATCTTGATTTCTTTTTTTCAAACAAACAATTTTATCATACAAATCAGTAAAATAATTTTCGTTTGTAATCTGAACAATTGGAATTGTTAGAATAGGCTCTTTATCCAATTGAAAATTATCTCCTTGCATTTTACCCTTATGTCTTAACCAAAATTCAATAAGTTTTGAATTTAACAAAAGTGTTAAATATTTTTGGTTAATTCTGTTTGTTTTAATTACATAGAAAGTAGCAGAAACATAACAATCAAAATCCGTATAAGAAAATTGAGGTATATCAGGACTTTTTCGTAATGTTATTATTTTTTCTCCAATAAAAAAACTTTCATTTCTTGCCCTATGCAAACCATATGGTTTGTTATCAGAAGTTATAACATTTTTAAACTTGTCTAAATGGTTTTTGATATTTGGGTAAAGTTTTATTTTTTCTGGATTTTTGAAATCCGAATTTGTGTAAATTATCCAAAATTTATTTTTAGAATCAGCAAAATATTTTGAAAATTGTTCGGATGTATAATAAGGTTTAATCAGTATATTTTCTTCTTTGGTTAAATTTAGATTTTGCTTTTCAACTTCACTTAAACCAAAAATACCTTGCCCATTTATTAAATTAGGAAAATTGGATTGTATCTTTTTATTTACAAAATCATAATGAGCATGAATACCATTCGCCACCTCATCACTGTTTAATTTAAATGCCCATAATACATTTATATTTTTTATAGACAAAAAATGTCTAATTTAATTTTATTATGCAATTAATTTAAATAAAAAATGTATACATTATACATCAAAGTAACAAAAATATTTTAGACAATGATATACGCATACATTCGGGTAAGTTCTGACAAGCAAACAATTGAAAATCAAAAATTTGAAATTAAAAAGTTTTGTGAAAAAGAAAATTTTAAAATTGATGAATGGATAGAAGAAACAATCTCTGGAACCCAAAGATTGGAAAATAGACAACTCGGTAAACTCCTAAAACGAATGAAAAAAGGGGATATTTTAATATGTTCAGAACTATCTCGTTTAGGACGAAATCTTTTAATGATTATGGGGATTCTTAATGAATGTATGAATAAAGATATACAAGTTTGGACAATTAAGGATAGTTATCGTTTGGGGAGTGATATCAATAGTAAAGTTTTAGCATTTGCTTTTGGGCTTTCAGCAGAAATAGAGAGAAATTTAATTTCTCAGCGAACAAAGGAAGCCTTGGCAAGAAAACGAGCAGAAGGAGTGGTATTAGGAAGACCCAAAGGAAGAAAGTCTTCTAAAACAAAACTAACAGGACAAGAACAGAAAATAAAAGAATTGCTTGATAAAAAAGTGTCTTATTCTGCTATTGGTCGTATCTTAGGCGTACACAGGCTTACTGTAAGTGCTTTTGTGAAAAGTAAAATAAATCATTGAATTTCGTACTTTCGTAGAAAAATAAAAATTATCAAAGGCAAATAATTTCAAATGAATATTAGCAAAAATATAATCTTGTTCAGCTAAAATATAGACAAGGGCAAGATATAGTGTTGCAATTGTGATGGATTAAATGCTAATTTATACATTTTAGCACCTAATTTAGCACCTAAAAAAATAAATCCCTGTAAGTGACTAACTTACAGGGATTTTTGCGGAGAGAGAGGGATTCGAACCCCCGGACCTGTTACAGTCAACGGTTTTCAAGACCGCCGCATTCGACCGCTCTGCCATCTCTCCAAAAATGAAATAATCTTTCATTTCAGTGGTGCAAATGTAAGGATATTTTTTATATTGACAAATTTATTTAAAGGATTTTTATGCTTAAATCATTAATGTTTTGAAAATCAATATTAAAAATTCACTTTATTTCAAAAGCTGACTTCCTAAATACACCGCAGAAAGCCCCAATGCTATGCTCAATGTCAAATACAAAACCAAAATTTCATACTGACCATTCTGCCAAAGAGTGATATTTTCCATAGAAAATGTGGAAAATGTAGTAAATCCACCACAAAATCCTGTAACCAAAAGGTATTTCAGATATTCATTTTCTTTAAATAAAGAAGAAAATATCCCTATAAAAAAACATCCAAAAACATTGGCTAAAAGCGTTCCAAGAGGAAAAGAGCCTGCCATCGGCAGTTTATGAGCATAATTAGATATCATAAACCGAAAAATACTTCCTGCTCCTCCCCCAAGGAAAACATATATCAGGGCTTTCATAGTAGTTTTTTATTTTAATTCGCCTAAATATCTCTCCGCATCTATCGCTGCCATACATCCGCTTCCTGCCGCTGTAATTGCCTGACGATAAATATGATCCTGAACATCTCCCGCCGCGAAAACCCCAGGAAGATTAGTTCTAGAAGATTTTCCTTCAGTGATGATATAGCCGTTTTCATCCATGTCTATCTGCCCCTTGAATATCTCTGTATTAGGCTGATGTCCTATGGCTATGAATATCCCACTGACAGGGATTTCAGAAGTTTCTTGGGTATGGTTGTTGATAACCACAGCTTTTTCCACCAAGTTATTTTCTCCTTTGATGCCTATCAATTCGTGATTAAATTTCACTTCTATATTCGGCGTTTTTTCCACTCTGTGAGCCATTGCTTTAGAAGCACGGAAATAGTTTTTTCTCACAAGCATGGTCACTTTGCTACAAATATTAGCAAGGTAAGTCGCCTCTTCTGCTGCCGTATCCCCTGCTCCAACTACGATAACTTCTTGGTTTCTGTAAAAAAATCCGTCACAAGTAGCACACGCAGAAACTCCACCACCAGAGTATTTTTTCTCATCATCTAGTCCAAGGTATTTGGCTGTAGCTCCAGTGGAAATAATCACTGTTTTAGCCAAAATTTCTTTCTCTCCTGCCCAAAGTTTATGAATTCCACCTTTTTCGTTAGAAAATTCCACTTTTGTAATCATTTCATAATGAACTTTGGTGTCAAATCTTTCGGCTTGTTTCTGTAAATCTTCCATCATTTTCGGCCCTGTAACTCCCTCTGGATACCCTGGGAAATTGTCCACTTCCGTAGTTGTAGTAAGCTGACCACCATGCTGTAGACCTGTATAAAGTTCAGGTTTTAAATCTGCTCTCGCTGCATAGATAGCTGCCGTAAAACCAGAAGGTCCAGAACCTATAATCACACAATCTAAAATATTATTCTCCATTTTTATATTTTTTTAAAATTCTCTTTTTATTACATAATCCAGCATCAGTTGTAAAGACTTTTTCGCTTCATTATCAGGAAATTCTGATAAAATATCCAAAGCCCTCTGCTGGTAATTTTCCATCATTTTTTCGGCGTAGTCCAGCCCGCCCGATTTTTTCACAAAATCAATCAGTTCTTTTATCCGTTTTGGGTTTTTATTGTGGTTTTTGATGATATTAAAGTAATATTTTCTGTCTTTTTCATTTGCCGTTTTTAAAGAATAAATAAGCGGCAAAGTCATTTTTTGTTCCTTAATATCTATTCCAGTAGGCTTCCCTACGATGTTTTTGCTAAAATAATCAAACAAATCATCTTTTATCTGAAAAGCCATTCCTGCATAAATCCCAAAATCTTTCATCTTCATTATCAGCGAGTTTTCAGCATTATTAGAAACTGCTCCTATCTGGCAGCACGCCGAAATAAGCGAAGCTGTCTTTTGCCTAATAATCTGATAATAAACATCTTCCTTAATGTCCAGCTTTCTTGCTTTTTCCAGTTGTAAAAGCTCGCCTTCGGACATGTCTTTTATGGTTTGGGAAACGATTTCCAACAAATCAAAATCCTTATTTTCAGTAGAAAGAATTACCGATTTGGACAATAAATAATCCCCAATCAAAACCGCAGTCTTGTTCCCCCACAAGGCATTGATAGAGAAGAAATTACGCCTTCTAGCGCTCTCATCTACTACATCATCATGCACCAAAGCCGCCGTATGTATCAGCTCTATCAAAGAAGCTCCACGAAAGGTTTTTTCGCTCACCTCGCCTGTCATTTTTGCTGAAAGGAAAACGAGGATAGGCCGCATCTGTTTGCCCTTCGTAGCGATGATAAATTGTGTAATTTTATCTAACAAAGGCACGCTGCTCTGCATGGACTGATAAAACTTTTCTTCAAAAAGTTTCATTTCCCTGCTTATGGGAGCTTTGATTTCTTCTAAGATTTTAGCCACAATTTTATTTTAATTCACAAATATAAGATTATTTAATTTTATTTAAATTACAGTCGTTCAAAAGGCACAAAATACAAACTCTGTTTCGCCTGAAAACCAAATTTCTTAAATTCTTCGGCTGAGATATAAATGCCCTTTTCATCTACTGCAACTCCCTCTATCTGACCATATTTAAAGACCGAACCCAGCTTGTATTTCGTGTATTTTCCACTGAAAAAATTACCGTTTTCATCTTCATCAAAAATCATCAAAAAGGCTTTTGCTATCTTATTATAACCCACCAGATATAGTTTTTTATTAAAATAAAAAGCATCCGTTACCAAAAAATTGGTTTTGAATTCTTCCATTTTTTTGATACTCTGTTCCTCCTCTGCATCGGGATTTATGGCGTATTTAGAAACTTTCAGCGAAGCCCATTCTTTGGAAAAAAGATAAATTTTCCCATCTTTGAAAATCATCGCTTCGGCATCAAAATCGTGTTTGTCTTTTTTAAAACTAAAATGAGGCTGATTTTGGTATTTAAATCTGATTTTCTGATGAGAATTATCCAATATTTTATAAATCGCTAAATCCGTTCTTTTCCCTCCATTATTCCCGAAATCTCCTATATAAAGGCTTTGTCCGTCGTTAGTCATGGCTTCCCAGTCTCTGTTTGGGAAATCAACTTTGATGGTAGAAATTATCTGCCCATTTTCAGGATTTATTTCATAAATTTCATTGGGATTTCCACCATCATTAAAGCTGTACAACCTCCCATTCATCAGTGTTAATCCTGATGTTTCCCTCAAAGTATCATTTAAAACAGCGATTTTATA
>CAUQVP010000044.1:0-13975 GCA_963521545.1 uncultured Flavobacteriaceae bacterium
ACCCCGACAAACAGAACCAAAATCTGGTGTGCTACCGTTACACCATGGGTCTTCCGTTTTAAGTGGTGCAAATATACAGACTTTATCATTAATCACAAAAATATTTTTCATTTTTTTTCTAATTTAATTACAAAACATTGATAATCAATTCTATTTTTTACAAAATTATTTTATTTTCTATTTTTGTATCTTTGGATTTTTAAAAATTATATACAATGAAACGCCCCATAGATGGTTTTTCCAAGCTGCCAAAACAAGAAAAAATAGACTGGCTTATCCAAGAATATTTGGAAAACGATACTGATTTTGAGTCTGTTTTGAAGCAATATTGGAACGAAGATTTAGAATTACAAAAACTCCATGATGAATTCTCCGAAAATACCATTTCTAATTTTTATCTCCCGTACGGAATCGCTCCTAACTTCCTGATTAACGGGAAACTATACGCCATCCCTATGGCTGTAGAAGAGAGTTCGGTAGTGGCAGCAGCAGCCAAAGCAGCTAAATTCTGGATGGAAAGAGGCGGATTCCAAACAACTATCATCAACACGGAAAAGCTCGGGCATACTCATTTCATTTTCAATGGGAACAAGGAAAAATTATTCCAGTTCTTTGATTTAACTTTAAAAGAAAAATTATTCGAAGCCACGCAGGACATCACTGCGAATATGCGCAAGAGAGGCGGCGGAATTCTAAACATTGACCTCATTGACAAAACCAATGAATTGGAAAATTATTTTCAAATCAAAGCAAGTTTTGACACTCGGGATTCTATGGGAGCGAATTTCATCAATTCGTGTTTGGAAGTATTTGGAAAAACGCTGAAAGAAGAGATTTTTGAGTCAGAAATCTTCAGCGAGGAAGAAAAAAATTCCCTGCAAATCATTATGAACATTCTGTCCAACTACACTCCTGAATGTTTAGTAAGAGCCGAAGTTTCTTGTAAAATAGAAGAATTAGGGAATAATGACGGCATCTCGCCAGAAGAATTTGCATGGAAATTCAAACAAGCGGTAACGATAGCAGAGATAGACACCTGCCGAGCAACTACGCATAACAAGGGCATCATGAACGGTGTGGATGCAGTGGTTATCGCAACAGGAAATGACTTTCGAGCAGTGGAAGCCTCCGTGCATGCCTACGCAAGTAAAAACGGAAAATACAGCTCGCTAAGCCACTGCACGATAGAAAACGGGATATTTCGATTTTGGATAGAACTGCCTATTTCTGTGGGAGTTGTAGGAGGACTCACGAGCCTTCATCCATTGGTAAAATTCTCTTTGGCTCTTTTAGAAAAACCTAATGCAAAGGAACTTATGAGCATTTTAGCAGTGTCTGGCCTGGCTCAGAACTTCGCTGCACTTCGCTCGCTGGTTACCACAGGCATCCAAAAAGGACATATGAAAATGCATTTATTCAACATTCTAAACCAGCTGGGCGCAAACGAAGAAGAAAAGAAACTGATTTCTGCTACAATTCAAAATAAAACCTTAAGCTACAGTGACATAGCTTTGGAATTAGAAAAACTAAGAAAACAGAAATAATATTAAAAAAATCCCTTTAATAGGGATTTTTTTATTTTTTCAAAACTTCTATATAGTAGTTGTCATCTATTTCCACAGCCTTATCATTAGCCAAAGTAATAGTCTGCCATTCCTGAGTAGGAGCTATATGCGTAGAATGGCTTTTTAGTTTCACAGGCATTCTGAAATTCTTTATCGTGTTATTCCAGCGGAATTTCAGCTGATTTCCTTTTTGCTCATATTCCAGCTGTGGGATTTTTGTCGTTCTCAAATACTGATCAAAAACAAGTGAAAAATCTATCCCTGCTTTTTTGCTGATATAATCTTCTATCTGCTTAGAGGTCACTATTTTATGATAAAAATCTGTATTCATTCCCAAAAGAATCTGTCTGAATTTTTCATCATTATTGATAACCTGTCTGATGGTATGTATCATATTTGCCCCTTTTATATATTGGTCCATACTACCCGTTTTTCTCACTCCATATGTGCCTATGATAGGCTGATCATTCAGGATATTTTTTCTAAGTCCTTTTATATAGGTATTTGCGGCGTTTTTGTCCATATAACTTTCCGTGAATAGGACTTCTGAATAAGTCGTAAAAGCCTCATGTATCCACATATCGGCCTTGTCTTGGGCTGTGATATTATTCCCAAACCATTCGTGTCCACTTTCGTGAACGATGATGAAATCCCAATACAAGCCCACGCCAGTTCCTGACAAATCCCTTCCATAGTAACCATTCTGATAGCCGTTTCCATACGCTACATTACTCTGGTGCTCCATTCCTAAATATGGAGATTCTACCAGTTTGTAGCCGTCTTTATAGAAAGGATACCCACCGAACCAATGTTCAAAAGCTTTGAGCATAGGTTTTACCTGCTGGAACTGCTTTTGGGCTTTTTCTAAATTATAATCCAAAACCCAATAGTCCAAAGTTAGCATTCCCCTCTTACCCGAATATTCATCAGAAAAATGAACATATTTCCCGATGTAAGGAATGATATTATATGAGTTTATAGGATTTTTGACTTCCCAAGTAAAGATGTTTTTGTCCTTTTTAACGCTCCATTCTACTAATTTCCCATTTCCTACTCCCACCAAATCTTTCGGAGTAGTGATAGCGAGGGTCATTCCCATATCTGGCTCATCGCCCCAGTATTCTTTTATTGGAAGCCACACGCTCGCCCCTATACCTTCGCAGGCTATGGACATCCACGGATTTCCTTTTTCATCTTGTGTGAAAACCCAGCCGCCATCCCAAGGCGCATTTTTAGCGATGATAGGATTTCCGCTAAAATCTATTTCCAAAGTATGAGTCTGCCCTTTTTTAAAACTTTCTTTCGTTTCTAAGAAGATAAAATTACCATCCACTTTCGTAGATTTTATTCTAAAACTAGAGCGAATGCTGTCATACTTCATCGGCTGCTGTAAATCTATCTGAAAAACAGGATTTCTCATAGACTTTGTTATTTTGAATGTTATTTTATTGCTTCCTTTCAGGCTTTTTTGTTCATAGTTGGGCTCTACTTTCACATCATATCTCTGGACATCCCAAAAATCACGGTATGCAGTATTAGAACCCAAAAGTGTATCTTTTTTTGTAAAATTTTGACCAAAAGCCAAATACACCGAAAACAGAAATAACAATTTTATTATCTTCATAAGTTTAACTTTTTTAAAGGCATAAAGTTATTAAAATTAAAGTTAATTTTTGTATTTTAGCCAAAAGTTTTTGGGATTTTAGACTTTTATATTTTCCCAATTTTTTGAAAATTTTATTAAATCTTTTATTTATGCAAAAATCAAACAAACCCATTGCAGGCTACCATTTATTGATGATTCTTTCAGCTGTAGACCACGAATTTTCACCAAAAGAAGGACTAAAAATACAAGAATATCTGTCGGAAGAATTTCCGTTCAGAATCAATCTGGATAACGAGCTGGAAGTCATCGCTTCCCTGCAGCCAGAGGACTGGAAAGACCATTTCGAGTTCCATGCGCGCTGTTTCTATGATGATTCTACCGAGGAGGAAAGAAAAAACTTCGCTGAGTTTGCAAAAACACTCATCAAAGCCGATGAGCAGGTAACTGAGCGTGAACATCAGTTCTATAAACTGATGAAAAACATCTGGAAACTGGATTAAGTCAAGGAAAAAAGCTGGTATTTAAAAGCAGAAAATACAGAATTTCATTAAAAATAAAACTAACTGCTATGAAAAGGTTTTGGTCATTTTTACTCATTATTTTGTTTTTAGGATTTTCAGCCCATGTGCAGGCTCAGAAAAAAGGTAAGAAATCCTACAAAAAACGCCATAAAACAAAGAAAAGCCCGTCACTTCCCTACAGCTACTATCTTCCTGTAGAACTTCCACATTGCAAGCTTCCCAAAGCTGATGAGGAACTGGATGAGGAACTGGATGAAAGCAGAGATTATCTCATTATACAAGTAGATGAACCGCCCATTTTTGAGGTATGCAAGGATAATATTAACAAGAGAAAATGCTTCCAAGACCAACTGGAACAGCATGTGAAGATACATTTTAACCCAAATAATATTGATGCCGAAAAAAGCAAAGTGTATAAAGTGTATGTAGCTTTCAGGATTGATAAAACAGGCGAAGTGGAGGTGCTTTTCAGCAGAAGTGAAAACGAAACGCTCAAAAAAGAAGCGGAAAGAATTATCAGCCTCCTGCCAAAGTTCATCCCTGCACAAAAAAGAGGCAAAAATGTGAAAACATACTATATAAAAAGCATTTTCTTTGAAAATAAAAATATTAAAACTGATTAATAACAATAAATAAAATAATTATGAGAAAAAACATCGTCGCTGGAAACTGGAAAATGAACAAAAATTTCCAAGAAGCAGAAGCCCTTATGCGTCAGTTAGCCGAATACAAAAAGAATAACAAAACCAACTGCGAGGTGTATATCGCTCCACCAAGTCTGTATCTGACCACAGCTAAAAATATTTTTGCGAATGATGAAGTAAAAGTCTTTTCGCAAGATATTTCCGAGCACGACAAAGGTGCCTACACTGGTGAAATTTCCGTAGAAATGATAAAATCTGCTGGACTAAACGGAAGCATCGTAGCCCACTCTGAAAGAAGACAATACCACAACGAAACCGACAGCCATGCAGCACAAAAAGTAAAAAACCTACTGAATGCAGGGCTTACGCCTATCTACTGCAACGGAGAAACTATGGAACAAAGAAAAGCTGGACAGCATCTCGATATAGTAAAAAAACAAACCGAAACAGCGCTTTTTGAACTTTCTGCGGAGGAAATCAAAAAAGTGGTTATCGCTTACGAACCTGTTTGGGCTATCGGAACAGGAGAAACTGCTACGCCAGAACAGGCGCAGGAAATCCACGCTTTCATCCGAAACCTTATCGCTGAGAAATACGGAAAAGACACCGCAGACGAAATCTCCATTCTCTACGGAGGTTCGGTAAAGCCAGACAACGCAAAAGAAATCTTCTCGCAGCCTGATATAGATGGCGGACTTATCGGTGGTGCATCGCTAAAAATAGAAGATTTTTCTAAAATCATCGAGGCTTTTAACTAATTAAATTTATACAAAATTCAAGGTGTAGCTGGTAAAACTAAAAAAGTTCCTGCCACTACACCATTTTTAAATAAAGCCGAGATTTAAATTAAAAATCGTGGTTTATCATTAAGTGAATAACCACACTAAAGATTGTTTTACTAAATATATGGAAATACTACTTGCCACACACAACGAGCATAAAAAAGATGAAATTCAAGAAATTTTAGGCGAAAAATATCATGTCACCAGCCTTACTGATTATCAGCTCTTTGATGAAATTGAAGAAAATGGAACTACCTTTCACGAAAACGCCCTTATCAAGGCCAAATATTGTTTTGAGAAAACTGGAAAGCCAAGCGTAGGAGATGACAGCGGTCTGGTTATCCCAGCTTTGGACGGAAGACCTGGTATTTTTTCGGCAAGGTATGCAGGGAAGCATGATTTTGAGGCAAATATCCAAAAAGTCCTCACCGAAATGCAGGATATAGAAAACCGCGAGGCGTATTTCATCACGGTAATGTGTCTGATGGATGAAACAGGCGAAAACTATTTCGAAGGCAGAGTATACGGCACTATTTCCAAAGAAAAAAGAGGCGAAAAAGGCTTTGGGTACGACCCTATTTTCATTCCAAAAGGCTATGAAATTTCTTTTGCCGAGATGCCTTCAAAACAAAAAAATAGCATCAGCCACAGGTCTGAAGCAGTGGGCAAATTTTTAAAATTTTTAAATAAGGAATAAAAAAAGAATGACTAAACAGGATTATTCCAACCAATGGCTGAAAGACTTGAAGCTCAGCAGACCTCTCATCATCGTTGGCCCTTGCAGCGCTGAAACCGAAGAGCAAATGCTGGAAACAGCCAAAAACCTGAAAAACAACGAAATAGACTTCTTCCGAGCAGGCATCTGGAAACCTCGGACGCGCCCAGGTGGTTTTGAAGGTGTGGGAGAAATCGGGCTGAATTGGCTGAAAAAAGTAAAAGAAGTCACAGGACTGAAAACCGCGACCGAAGTAGCCAACCGAGACCATATAAAACTAGCACTGGAATACGATGTAGATTTGCTTTGGATAGGTGCTAGAACTACGGTAAATCCGTTCATTGTCCAAGAAATAGCCGATGAACTAAAAGGAACTGACAAAATAGTACTTGTCAAAAACCCTGTAAATCCTGACCTTGCTCTGTGGATAGGAGCTTTGGAACGGCTTAAAATGGCTGGTATAGAGAAACTTGGCGCTGTACATCGTGGATTTTCTTCCTATGAAAAATCTAAATACCGTAACATTCCAGAATGGCAGATTCCGATAGAACTGAAAAATATTTTCCCTAATCTGCCCATCATCTGCGACCCTTCGCACATCTCAGGAAACCGAGAACTGATAGGCGAAATCTCGCAAACAGCACTTGACCTCAACTTTGATGGGCTGATGATAGAGTCCCACTGCATCCCAGAAAAAGCATGGAGCGATGCCCAGCAGCAGATTACACCAGAGACACTTTCGGAGATGCTACAAAAACTGGTTCTTCGCAGAGAGAATACGGAAGAAATTGATTTTCAGATACAACTGAAAACCCTCCGTTCACAAATTGACATTCTGGATGAGCAGCTGCTGGATTTGATAAGAAAAAGAATGGAAATCGCTGACAATATCGGCAAACTCAAAAAACAAAAAAATATATCTGTCCTCCAAAACAAACGCTGGAACGAGATAATAGAACGAATGAAAATCCTCGGAAAAGAAAAAAATCTTTCAGAAGAGCTGATTCTCAAAATATTCAAAGCCATACACCAAGAGTCCATCGATAGACAGGAAGATATTTTATCTAAATAAAAAAACGGTAATTCTAAAATTAGAATTACCGTTTTTGTATATTATTTTTTAAATAGCTCTATCAACTTAGCTATGATTTCATATAGAGAAGTATAAAATCCAATTATCCAAACAGTCATGGCAAAAATTAAACCCCACGACCTCATACCACTTAAATCATATAACCAACTTTTTCCTTCAGACTCTTTATACAACCAACTGTTTTTATCATATAATTTTAGATAAGCACCATAAACTCCTAATAAAAAGAGGGAAAAATAGAAAAATATCCACAAAAATCCTTCTAATATATCATCCATGATTATTTAATTTACAGTTTTTAGTATGGGAATAATAAAAGTATTACCAAACTCCATTTTTTCCAATTAATTTTTTATGAATAAAAATAAAACAAAAATCCCTCTCCTATCCGAATAAACCTTTATCAAAACTATCTCTCGCCTCCTCGTATCCTATTTGGAAAATCTCATCCATTTTACTTTTTTTAGTCTCAAAAGTACTGTAATTAGAGAGTTTCTGTGAATCTATAAGCCAGTCACAATAAGCAAATTTGTAAGTTTCCACTCTGTGAGACAACAGGTCAAACGCCCGATAAGTAACAGATTTTATGGTATTCATCTGTTTTTGTTTCACTTCTTGCGGCGAAGAAAGATAAACGCCTATTATCTTATCACACCTGTCTCGTATGATGTCCGCGGGGAAATTATTAAGAATTCCACTATCGCTGTACAGCGCCCCGCCGAACATATACGGCGTAGCAATCCCAGGGAAACTAGACGAAGCGATGATGGCATCTACCACTCTGGTTTCCTTGTCAAAAATTTTCAATTCCCCAGTCACGATATCTGTAGCGGTGATGTTCACTTCTTTTCCCAAATCACCTATCTTCATATCCCCGAAAATAGGTTTTAAATATATTTTAAAAACAGCAGACTTGACAATCCCTGGCTTATTAAAGGCGATATGTTTCCAATTGAAAAAATACACCGATTTAAAAAAATCCAAAATCTCCTTTGGTGTTTTTCCTACCGCATAGAGACAACTCACGATAGACCCCACACTCGCACCCGCCAATATATCTGGCTGGATCCCTTTTTCCTCAAGAAATTTGAGCACTCCTGCATGAGCTACTCCCTTTGTCCCTCCGCCAGACAATACCAATCCTAATTTATTATTCATTTTTTATTTCAAATCCAAGTTAACTAAAAGTAATAGTAATCGCCAAAAATATGGTCAAAAGTAATATAATTAAAACAAAAAGACTCGTTTTGGCTTTTTCTTTTTCTTGTTTTCTATACAAAAATACTGAATCAAAAATCAGCCCAAAGACAGCAACAACTACCGAAAAAAACATAGAAAAAATCATTCGATAAGCTTTCATCATTCCAGTCCCCATAGCATCTGATGTGCCTTCATTTTGTTTAATAACCATATTACAAACAAAGAAAACAACCACTAATGTTATAATTACTATTAATAACCTTTCGAGAAAATGCTTTTTCATCTTTATTTTATAAAAAAAGCTTCGCCAAAGTCTAACAACAAGAATTGGCAAAGCTTTTATTTTTGTTTTTTATTCTTTACTTTCTGTAAATTTAAATATGAATAACCTCTCCATAAGCCGCTGCTACAGCTTCCATCACAGATTCAGAAAGTGTAGGGTGCGGATGGACAGTTTTTAGGATTTCGTGTCCTGTGGTTTCTAATTTTCTTGCCGCCACAGCCTCTGCTATCATTTCGGTAACGCCTGTTCCTATCATATGACAACCAAGCCATTCGCCGTATTTCGCATCGAAAATTACTTTCACAAAACCATCTGTATCTCCATTCGCAGTAGCTTTTCCACTTGCAGAGAATGGGAATTTTCCTACTTTTATTTCGTAGCCTTTTTCTTTCGCCTGCTTTTCTGTAAGCCCTACAGATGCTATCTCTGGCGTACAGTATGTACATCCTGGGATATTGCCGTAGTCTATACGCTCTACATCTAGTCCTTTTATTTTCTCCACGCAGGTAATTCCCTCTGCTGATGCTACATGCGCCAAAGCCTGAGTAGGAAGGATATCTCCTATCGCATAATAACCTGGCACGGAGGTTCTGTACCATTCATCCACTACTACTCTGCCCTTTTCAGTTTTAATGCCAACTTCTTCCAGACCGATGTTTTCTATATTAGCTGTAATTCCCACCGCTGAAAGTAGAATGTCCGCTTGTAATTCTACAACTCCTTTCTCAGTCTTCACCTGTGCTTTTACTCCCTCGCCAGAGGTATCCACAGACTCCACAGAAGCATTGGTCATTACTTTTATTTTGGCTTTTTTAAAGGATTTTTCCAAATGTTTAGACACATCCTCATCCTCCACTGGCACGATATTCGGCATAAATTCTACAACTGTAACCTGCGTACCCAGCGTAGCATAGAAATACGCAAACTCCACTCCTATCGCTCCAGAACCTACTACTATCATAGATTTAGGCTGTTTTGGAAGGGTAAGCGCTTGTCTGTATCCTATTACTTTCTTACCATCTTGAGGAAGATTAGGAAGCTCACGAGAACGAGCCCCTGTTGCTAAAACAATATGTTCTGCTGTATATTCTGTAACTGCTCCATCTTTCTCCACAACTACTTTCTTACCTGGTTTTACTTTGGCTGTCCCGAAGATAACATCTATTTTGTTCTTTTTCATCAAGAACTCCACCCCTTTGCTCATTTTTTCGGCTACGCCGCGGCTTCTTTGAACCACATTAGGAAAGTCAAAACTTGCCTCTACTTTATTTAAACCAAAATCCTCCGCGTGGTTGATATATTTAAAAACCTGCGCCGATTTCAAAAGCGCTTTGGTAGGGATACAGCCCCAGTTAAGGCATATTCCGCCCAAATTTTCTTTTTCTATAATTGCGGTTTTAAAACCTAACTGTGATGCTCTAATTGCTGTAACATATCCACCAGGGCCACTCCCGATGACGATAATATCATAATTCATGTGATTAACTTTTTTGTTTCTGCGAATTTAATGTTTTATTTTGATTCATCAAATTTAAATGTTTTTTATTTCCGCCTTTACGAAATAGAAACCTCAAGGATAAATCGCCCAAAGAAGAATGTTTTTCCCCACGGATTGGAATTTTTCATCCAAAACCTTGAAAACATCAGGAGACACCGCTGGACAGCCCCAGCTCTCTGGAACACCGCTGGGATAGGGCTCTTCATCAGGAATAATAGACCAAGGATGTATCACGATATCCCTTTTGAGGGCGTTGTTATTGGTCGTTTCCTTGCCATAAAGCAGGTATTTCTCCCCAAAACTTGGGCTGGGAACTTTCTTCGTGCCAATCCAATACTTACCAAGTGAAGAGCTGTGGCTGTTCGGCTGGTTGCTGAATGCCGGTTTTTCCTTGGAATAATCCCTCGCTGTGGGCAGGCTGCCACATCCATGACTTACCAAAAAACTATCCGTGATTTTGTCTTTTTTAAAATCCCAAATGAACATTCGTTTCTTCCCAGAATGGATAGAAAAATCTATCAACACGAAGAAATCGGTAGAAATTTTATTCTCTTTACAATACAAAAGAGCCTCTTCTGCGTATTTCTTGTAATCTTTTGCTTGTTGTTCTTTTGTTTCTTGTTTTTCCTTGTCCAAATTTTCTGCTTTCGGCATAAAATAGGCTCTTCCCAAGAATAAAAGAACCAATGCAAATAAAAATATTTTTAATCTTTTCACTCTTTTATTTTTATACAAAGTTAATTCTAAAAATTGGATTTTAGATTTAAAAACAATACTTTCGCGGAAATTATGACACAAACAGCAGAGAAATATGCGAAAATCATCAAACAGAAAGCCGAAAAATTCGGGTTTCAGGGATGTGGTATTTCTAAAGCAGGTTTCCTTGAAGAAGATGCCACAGCGCTGGAAAAATGGCTGAAAGCAGGCTACAACGGCGAAATGGCATACATGGAAAATTATTTTGATAAAAGGACTGACCCTAGACTTCTGGTAGAGGGCGCAAAGTCCGTTATCTCACTGTCTTACAACTATTTCCCTCAATACAAACTGGAAACAGAAAATAATTTCAAAATCTCCAAATACGCCTATGGCGAGGACTACCACGATGTGATAAAAGATATTCTACGCCAGATGATAGCGGAACTACAAGAAGAAATAGGAGAATTTGGATTTAGAGTTTTTACGGATTCTGCGCCTGTTTTAGACCGAGCATGGGCTAGAAAATCTGGAATCGGCTGGGT
This sequence comes from uncultured Flavobacteriaceae bacterium, assembly GCA_963521545.1. GTDB lineage: Bacteria > Bacteroidota > Bacteroidia > Flavobacteriales > Weeksellaceae > JABCPE02. The sequence goes on from CAUQVP010000044.1 coordinate 11,149, forward strand.
TGGGAAAAATGCCAATTTGATTACTAAAAAACACGGTTCGTTCTTCTTTTTGGCGGAAATCATCTGCGATTTAGAATTAGAAGAAGATGGTGCGACCACAGACCACTGTGGAAGTTGTAGAAAATGTATAGATGCCTGCCCTACACAAGCCATTGTAAATGAGAGAATTATAGATGGAAGCAAATGTATTTCTTATGCTACAATAGAACTAAAAAACGAAATTCCAGACTATTTTGAGGGAAAAATGGATGATTGGATTTTCGGGTGTGATGTCTGTCAGGATGTTTGCCCATGGAATAGATTTGCAGCTCCAAATACAGAACCGAAATTTGCCTTAAAAGAATTCAGCCAACTGAGAAAGCCCGATTGGCAGGATTTAACCCAAGAAATTTTCTCTGAAATATTCCGAAAATCTCCTGTGAAAAGAACCAAATTCTCTGGGCTGATGAGGAACATAAAATTCATAGAAAAAACAAAATCAGACCTAGAAGATTAGGAATAAATCCCATACTATTTTTGTTTAAAATAAAAACACTATTTTTGCGGCTTAAAATTTGAAAGAAATGTCTATTACAAGATTATTCGATATTGCGCACAACTCTTTGAAAAAATTCCCAAAAGATGATGTTTTGGCTACAAAATATGACGGCAAATGGGAAAAAATTTCTACTAAACAGTTTGTAGATTTAGGAGACAAATTTTCTAGAGGACTTCTAAAATCGGGCATTACCAAAGATGATAAAATAGGACTTGTTTCCACTAACAACCGCACAGAATGGTGTATAGCAGACCTAGGGATTTCCCAGATAGGAGCCATCTCCGTGCCTGTATATCCTACAATAAGTGAGGAGGACTATGTATATATATTCAACAATGCTGAACTGAAATATTGTTTCGTTTCGGATAAAGATTTGTATGAAAAATTATTACGAGTAAAAGAGCAAGTGCCTTCATTAGTGGGAATTTTCACTTTTGATGAAGTGGAAGGTGCTGCCAACTGGACAGAAATTCTAAGCCTTGGCGAAGATAATTCTAACCAATACGAAGTGGAAGACCTGCGAGACCTTGTAAATGAAGAGGATATCGCTACCATAATCTATACCTCTGGAACTACAGGAAGACCAAAAGGCGTAATGCTTTCGCACAAAAACATCATTTCTAATGTGCTTGCTGTGGATAGCAGAATTCCAAAGAAAAAAACAGATTACAAGGAAATAAAAACCCTGAGCTTCTTGCCTATCTGCCATGTCTTTGAGCGGGTGGTATATTTATACTACCTATATAGTGGATTTTCTATCTATTTTGCGGAAAATATCGATAAAATAGGTGATAACATGAAAGAAGTAAAACCTCACTATATGAGCGTGGTACCAAGGCTTTTAGAAAAAGTATACGATAAAATATACAACAAAGGAATCAGTGCAGGAGGACTTAAGAAAATGATTTTCCTTTGGGCTCTGGGAGTGAACAAAAACTATGAACCGGGAACTCCTAAAAACCTTAAACAAAGAATAGCTGACAAACTTGTTTTCTCCAAATGGAGAGAAGGGCTGGGAGGAAATATCATTACACTGATTTCTGGGTCTGCGGCTCTTTCTAAAAATCTAAATAAAAAATTCCAAGCCGCGGGAATTCCTATCATCGAAGGATACGGCCTTACCGAGACTTCTCCTGTGATAGCGGTAAACAGCTTCGAAAAGATGAAAATAGGTTCCGTAGGACAGCCTTTGGATAATTTAGATGTGAAAATCGACAAAGATGGAGAAATCCTCGTAAAAGGGCCTTCTGTAATGAAAGGCTACTACAAAAATCCTGAACAAACCAAGGAGGCTTTCTCAGAAGATGGATACTTCAAAACGGGAGACATCGGATATATCGATGATGAAGGATTCCTTATCATTACTGATAGAAAAAAGGAAATGTTCAAGACTTCGGGCGGGAAATACATCGCGCCACAAGTAATTGAAAACATGGCGAAATCATCACGATTTATAGAGCAGATAATGGTGGTAGGCGATGGCGAAAAAATGCCGTGTGCGCTAGTTCAGCCAGATTTCACTTTCGTTAAAAGATGGGCAGAAATCCATAAAATCAACATCGGAACTAAACCAGAAGAAATGGTAAAAAGTGCCGAACTAAAACAACGAATAGAAAAAGAAATCGCAAAACTAAACGAAAAACTGGGTAACTGGGAGCAAATCAAGAAAATAGAACTTACACCAGATGTATGGACTGTTGGAAATGGAATGCTCACTCCTACCATGAAACTGAGAAGAAAAATAATCAAAGAAAAATACATTGATTTATACAACAAACTATACGAAAAAGAGGCCTAAAAAGCCTCTTTTTATTTTTTAAAAAATTCCATTAAATCCATATAGTTCCTCGCATCCACCCCATGACCACTCTGATACTCGCGGAAAGAGAAAAACATACTCATATCATACAGCAGTTCTGCGCCCTTTTTCCCCCATTCTAGCGGGATGACCATATCATTTACTCCATGGGAAACAAAGAAAAACAAATGCTGATAAGCCTTTCTATCCAAAAGATTTTTCATAATCTTCTGTTCTGGATAGGCGCTCAGACAGGCTATTTTATGAAACAACTGAGGAAACCTAAGTGCAAGAGCATAGGATAAAATTCCTCCTTGGCTGAATCCACATAGATTAACTGATCCACTAATCTTATATCTTTCCTTTATTTCTTCTATTGTATTTAAAATCAACTCTATAGATTCTTCAGCTTGTGGAACATTTATAAATTTTTCTCTATCCAATAAATCTATATCATACCAGCTAAAACCTCCATTTGGCGTGGTATAAGG
>CAUQVP010000045.1:0-13969 GCA_963521545.1 uncultured Flavobacteriaceae bacterium
AAATGGCAAAAGAAATTAAATTTGATATTGAATCAAGAGACGCATTAAAAAGAGGTGTAGATGCATTGGCGAATGCAGTAAAAGTGACATTAGGGCCTAAAGGGCGAAATGTAGTGATTGAGAAATCTTTCGGCGCTCCGCATGTAACTAAAGATGGAGTTTCTGTAGCGAAAGAAATCGAGCTGGAAGACAAAGTAGAAAACATGGGTGCTCAGATGGTAAAAGAAGTAGCTTCTAAAACCAATGACATCGCAGGAGATGGAACAACTACGGCTACTGTTTTGGCTCAGGCTATCGTGAGAGAAGGGCTGAAAAATGTGGCAGCAGGAGCAAACCCAATGGACCTGAAAAGAGGAATCGACAAGGCAGTTTCTGCAGTGGTAGAAAACCTAAAATCTCAGTCTCAGCAAGTAGGAGATAATAATGATAAAATCAAGCAGGTAGCTTCCGTTTCTGCGAATAATGATGAAACTATTGGTGGACTTATCGCTGATGCTTTCGCGAAAGTAGGAAAAGAAGGTGTAATCACCGTGGAAGAAGCGAAAGGAATAGACACTACGGTAGATGTGGTGGAAGGTATGCAGTTTGACAGAGGTTACCAGTCGCCATATTTCGTGACTAATCCAGACAAAATGGTGGCAGAATTGGACAACCCATACATTCTTCTAGTAGAGAAAAAAATCTCTTCTATGAAGGAGCTACTTCCAGTTTTAGAGCCTGTGGCTCAGCAGGGAAAATCTTTATTGATTATCTCGGAAGAAGTAGAAGGCGAGGCTTTGGCAACTTTGGTTGTGAACAAATTAAGAGGTTCGCTTAAAATCGCAGCTGTGAAAGCGCCTGGTTTCGGTGACAGAAGAAAAGCTATGTTAGAAGATATCGCTATCCTTACAGGCGGACAGGTGATTTCTGAAGAAAGAGGTTTCACTATGGAAAATGCTTCTATCGAGCTTCTTGGTAAAGCTGAAAAAGTAGTAATTGACAAAGATAATACGACTATCGTAAACGGAGCAGGAGATGATGCTCAAATCAAAGCGAGAGTAAACCAAATCAAAGCGCAGTTAGAATCTACAACTTCTGACTATGACAAAGAAAAACTTCAAGAAAGATTGGCCAAATTGGCAGGCGGTGTAGCTGTGCTTTATGTAGGTGCTGCTTCTGAAGTGGAGATGAAAGAGAAAAAAGACAGAGTAGATGATGCCCTGCATGCAACGAGAGCTGCTGTAGAAGAAGGTATCGTAGCAGGTGGAGGAGTTGCCCTTGTAAGAGCGATAGAATCTCTGAACAATCTTCACGGAGTGAACCAAGATGAAAACACAGGTATCAAAATCGTGAAAAGAGCGATAGAAGAGCCACTGAGACAAATCGTAGCCAATGCAGGCGGCGAAGGCTCTGTAATCGTAGCGAAAGTATCAGAAGGTAAGGCAGATTTCGGGTACAATGCAAAAACGGATGAGTTTGTAAACATGCTGGAAGCAGGAATCATAGACCCTACAAAGGTGACTCGTGTAGCCCTAGAAAACGCGGCATCTGTAGCAGGTATGCTTCTTACTACCGAGTGTGTCATCACAGAAATCCCAAAACCTGAACCACCAATGCCACCAATGGGAGGCGGTATGCCAGGAATGATGTAATAAATAAACCAAAACCACCCAATTTCTCGGGTGGTTTTGGTTCAAAATAAATGCAAAATTAAATAATAATGGATAAAAATTTATATAATCAATTACAACAGCTTTATTTTTCATTGATAGATAAGTATAAAAACCAATATGAATATACATTTAAAGATAATTACATTTTTTACAATAAAGAATATTTTTTCTTAAATAACAATAGAGATTTATTTAGAAAAATTCAAGACTTAAAATTAAAAGATATTTATGATGAAAATTATTTAAAAGATAAGAATTTGCTTCAAAAAAATCTAATAATATTTGAAGGAGAAAAGATAAATTTTGTATCAGATTATTTTCACATAATTCTCTTGCATTATATTCTATACAAATTAAAAGATGCGATAGAAGAATTTATAAGAGAATTATATTTTGCATTGGAAAACCCAATGTATAGATGTGGTAATTTAAAACAAGATGAAAAAGGGAATATAATTTTTCAGTTCCAAAATGTCTTTGATGATTGGATAAAGCAAATAAGTATAAATGAAGAAATAAAAATGTTACTTCATTTTTTTAAAGAAGAGGGAAATGTAATTTTTTTATTTGAATCAAAACCGTATATAAATAAAAAATGGTTGGAAGATGTAATGAGAGAAATAAAACAAAATTATAATTTTGAAAAATTAGATAAAATCATATTAGGATAATATTTAATTTCTACGACTTAATTTACAAATTACAATATAAATAAAAAACCATCCAGTTTTTTGGGTGGTTTTTATTATTTTTGTTCTGTATTATTTTATATATCATGAAAAAGGATATTATTTTTGCCTTATTGGGTTTGATGTTAGTATCGTGTACGCCTTCTTTTTTTACTTCTTATTTTGCTAAAATAGAGGATTTGAGCAAGCTTGATGGCAGGTATTATGCCAAGTCTGATTTGGAGCTGGGAAGAGATACCTATCGGCGAAAAGCACATTTGCTAAGATTGTTTAATATGGATGAAGATATACAAGCGACCTACTATGTAGATGTGAAATTTGAAGAACCAAATAAGGTGCATCTCACTTATCCTATTTTAAAGAATGACAGCCTTGTCATTGAAAATAAGACTTTTACAGGAAAACGAAAGAAAAAAAGTTTAGAAATTACTTTTGCGAACCAAGATATTTATATTCCTTTAGTTTATTCGGACTCCAATATTGATAAGCTGAAAATAGGTTTAGACAAAAAAAATAACAGTCTTTTATTAGAAAAATACACCTATTTTGGCGGGAGTATTCTTATTTTCGGGCATGGTTTCGGAGGAGAAAGATATTTCCCTTTCTATAAATATGATGAGTATAAAGCTGTCAAACCTTTCTATAAAAACGGAAAGTTTGGGATTTCAAGAGCAAACGAAACAATAGTAGAACCGATTTATGATTATGTATATAATTTTGAAAATAATTATTTCATAGCTGGTTACAAAGGAAAGGAAGAACTTCTGGATATCGATGGAAAGCAGATTATTTCTCCCAGATATGATAAAATAGCAGATATTCTCCCTTTGTATGGCAGAGGTGGCTTATTGGGAACCTTCTTTAAGGTAATGAATAATGGCAAAATAGGTTTGGTAAATGACAGAGGTGAAGAAATTATTCCTACAAAATATGATGATATAGGATCTCATAATGGTTATTTTTCACTTGATCTAAACAATAAATCTGGCTATGCCACAACCGAAGGTGTGCTGTATCCTGCAATATATGATTTGTTGTATAATAATCATGCTCATTGTGGAAACCGAGTATATCATGCAGCTAAACGAGATGGAGAAGAATATGTTTTGGATAATGAAGGGAATGAGTATAAATCCCAAAAAAAGTTTCCTAAGGTATGGATAAGTCAACAGGTCTGCCCTGATTTAGAAACCAAAAGAAAAGTCTCTCCCGATGAGGACGAGAAATAAATTTCCCTTGCCGCTCTTATTGAGTGGCTTTTGTTTTTATTTTCGGTTTAAAATAAAAAGCCTATCTTTACGGGCTTTTTTTTGAAAAAATCTGAAAATATGTCACAAAACAATACTTTAAAGGGAGTGCTCTTGGTGGGACTTGGAGCGACCAGCTACGGAATGCTGGCAACTTTCGTGAAACTCGCTTATTCAGAAAATTATACCACAGCGGAGGTCACTGCTTCGCAGTTTGTTTTTGGGATTTTGGGAATGTTTCTCATTGGTCTTTATTACAAATTTAAAAATAAAGAAGCCACCGAAAACCCTTCTAAATCAGATATTGTCAAACTCATGCTGGCAGGGACTTCTCTGGGGATGACCAGCGTTTTCTATTATCTCGCGGTGCGGTATATCAATGTCTCCATTGCCATAGTTCTGCTGATGCAGACAGTCTGGATGGGCGTGATTTTGGAATATTTTTTGGATAAAGTAGTTCCATCTATGCAGAAAATCATTTCTGTGGCGGTGGTGCTTACAGGGACTGTCTTGGCGACCAATCTGCTTCACTCAGACCTGAATATAGACTGGCGAGGAATTGTTTGGGGAATACTTGCGGCTTCATCTTTTACTACTACGATGTTTACGGCCAATCGTATTGCTCCTCACATTGCACCGCACAAAAGAAGTCTTTACATGCTTTTTGGCGGAGTGGTCATAGTGGCTGTTTTTGGCTTTATCACTCAGTTTGGGCCAAATAATTTCCAATGGGCAAAAGAGCTTTTTTCTGGAATAAATGAAAATAATGTTATCCAAGATTTTAATTTTGGGATTTTCACCAAATGGGGAATTGTCATTGCTGTTTTTGGGACGATTATTCCGCCGCTGCTTATGAATGCAGGTTTCCCTCATACAGGGCTGGGGCTGGGGAGTATCATCAGTTCTATGGAGCTTCCCGTTTCGGTGATGATGGCTTTTTTCATCTTAGGCGAGACCGTGATTTTCAGCCAATGGGTAGGGATTGCCCTTATTCTGATAGCGATAGTTATCATGAATATTCAGTTTAAAAAGAAATAAAATTTATATTAAAGAAAATAAACAACCAAACCAAAGCTAAAATACAATGTATTTTTAGCTTTTTTTAACCAAAAAAATATATTTATGATTTCAAAAAAATTGTTTCCTCTGGCGTTGGGAGGTTTAGGCATCGGCACTACAGAATTTGTGATTATGGGATTGCTTCCAGATGTCGCAAATTCGCTGGGAGTGTCCATTCCGCAGGCAGGATATCTTATCTCTTCCTATGCGCTGGGCGTGGTTATAGGGGCGCCTATTTTGGTGGCGTTCTCATCTAAATATCCTCCAAAGAAAACCCTCATCGCACTGATGATTTTATTTACCGTGTTCAATGGGCTTTCTGCCATTGCACCAGAATATTATACGCTTCTCGCTTTTAGATTTTTGTCTGGACTGCCTCATGGAGCATTCTTCGGAGTGGGAGCTGTGGTAGCGACCAGATTAGCACAAGAAGGTAAACAGGCTCAGGCGATAGCCGCAATGTTCTCAGGGCTTACGGTGGCAAATCTTGCGATGGTTCCGCTGGTGAACTACATCGGACAGATGGTCAGTTGGCGAGTGGCTTTTGGGATTGTGGCAGTTTTAGGACTGCTCACGGTTTTATTTTTAAAATTATGGCTTCCTCAAATGGGAAATCTCCGCAATGTGGGACTTCGCAAAGAGTTAGAATTCTTCAAAACACCCAAGGCATGGCATATCATTGGGATTGCAGCGATTGGTTTCGGAGGGCTTTTCTCTTGGTTTAGTTATATCGCTCCTTTGCTTACGAAAGTTTCTGGTTTTCCTGCAGAAAATATTTCTTATCTGATGGTTTTGGCGGGCGCTGGAATGGTGGTAGGAAACTATCTCGGCGGGAAACTCGCGGATAAAATTATTCCTGTGAAAGCGACAGCGTTGTTACTGCTTATGATGGTGGTATTGTTGTTTTTGGTGTTTATGTTTTCGGAAAACCAAATGGCTTCATTGGTATTGACTTTCATTTGTGGGGCGCTGTCTATGGCGGCAGGTTCTCCGCTTAATATCCTAATGCTTCGCGCAGCCAAAAACTCGGAAATGATGGCGGCGGCATTTATGCAGGCGGCTTTTAACATCGCAAACTCTCTAGGGGCGTTCTTGGGTGGTATTCCTCTTAGCTTAGGTTTGGCTTACAATTATCCTTCACTTGTAGGAGTTTTACTCGCAGGATTTGGTTTCCTGCTGACCGTTTTTTATTATAAAATTTATAAAACAGAATAGAAAAAGCAAAGTCAAAAGACTTTGCTTTTTTGTTATTTTAGTTCCATGATTTCTTCTAATAGAGGAGGAAGTTTGGTTTTAGGGTTGATATTATCATCATTCCAAAAACTCATTACACAGCTTACATTTCTGTCTCGCACTTTTTCAGCAACATAATATATGGTTAGACTTTTGCCTCCAGACATTCCTGCTAATGCAGCTGTGATGCCTTTTAGTTTTAAAGTTACTTGTTTAGCCTTTGTAGGAGTTCCCTCAAAAATAACATCTACCATTTTTTCGGCTACGACTTCGCTGCCTTTTCTTTGTTTAGTTATCAATAGCTGATTGTCAATGGCGTTTTGGGCATCTTGAATATCTTTGTGAATAGACCAATTCATTTCGCCATTATATGGGCATTGAACTGTATTTAGAGCAGTCCAATAACAACTTGCACCTAATTTAATTTCTCTTCCTGCAAAATTGATAACATAGGGCGTTATTAGTGAATAGTTTTCTTTTGGAATTTTATTTTCCAAAATCATATTTACCAATTCTTCTTCCATGTTTTTATCGGTATTTCTAGCCTTTATAAACCAGATAACAGAAATGTTATTATTCTTATTTTTTACAAAATAGTAATTATTAACTTGCTGAATATCACCAATGATCTTACTGTTTTTAGTCACGAAAAAATTATCCGTGTGGATATTGCTGTTTTTGGTTTTAATGTCTTTGTTTGAGATTTTATGTTTGCTGAAAACTTTTTTTAGTCCTTCTTCATTAAAAGGATAGTTAAATTCTTCACTTGTGATACTATAGCCATCTATGTTATACCATAATTTTCCATTGTTTTCTAATACAGAAAGTCGGTCTAATAAATTGTTATCCTGTCCAAAACAGAAAACAGACATCAATAAAACGAATAATGCTAATTTCTTCATAATGTTATAATTAAGTTCAAACAAAAATAAGATAAATTTCATCAATTTATCTTATTTTTATAAAGATTTTTCAAACTTACCCAAACGCTCTTTTTAGAAGGCTTTCTACTTTTGGTTCGCTTCCTCGGAAGGCTTTGTAGAGTTCCATCGGAGCTTGGGTTCCGCCTAGGGAAAGCAGGGTTTTGTATTTTCTTGCAATTTCAGAATTGAAAATTCCATTTTCCTTGAAATACTGGAAAGCATCCGCATCTAGGACTTCCGCCCATTTGTAGGAGTAATATCCCGCCGAATAACCTCCTTGGAAAATATGCGAAAAACTTGGAGAAATCGCAGTTTCCGCATTTACAGGATAAAGACTGCATTTTTCTGTTTGTTTAAATTCAAAGGTTTTGATGTCCTGCACGGCTTCGGGCTGTGTGTGGTAAGCCATATCCAAAAGACCAAATCCCAGTTGTCTCAGCGTTTGATAGCCTTCCATGAAGTTTTTAGACTCGTTGATTTTCTTGATTTTTTCATCCGAAAGCACTTCGCCTGTTTGGTAATGTTTCGCGAAGGTTTTCAAAAACTCTGGCTCGTAGCAGTAGTTTTCCAAGAATTGAGAAGGAAGTTCCACGAAATCCCATTTCACCGAAGTTCCAGAGAGATTAGGATATTGGGTATCAGCCAAAATCCCATGCAATGCGTGCCCAAATTCATGGAATAATGTCGTTACCTCTTGGAAAGTCAGCAGACTTGGCGTGTCTGCGGTCGGTTTAGAGAAATTACACACTACGGAAATATGCGGTCGTGAGTCTGCGTTGTCTTTTTTCCATTGATTTTTGAAGCTGGTCATCCATGCGCCCGCTCTCTTGCCTTTTCTAGGGAAATAATCTACATAAAGCACCGCTTTTAGGTTGTTGTTCTCAAAGACCTCATAAACACGCACTTCTGAGTGATATTTCTGAATATCCGTAACTTCTTTAAAATCAAGGTTAAAGAGTTTTCCTGCTAAATCAAAAACAGCATCCTGCACTTTTTCCAATGGGAAAAATGGTTTTAGTTCCTCATCATTGAGGTCAAATTTCTGTTTTCTCAGTTTTTCTGCATAGTAGGCATGGTCATAAGCCTCCATTTTGTCTATTCCATCGGCTTTTGCTAACTCTTTTAGTTGGGCAATTTCCTTTTCTGCGTAAGGCGTAGCCGCTGTGAGAAGCTGATTTAGAAAATCAAGAACTTTCTTCGGGCTTTCTGCCATTCTCTCCTCCAAAACATATTCCGCAAAGTTTTTGTAGCCGAGAAGTTCCGCTTTTTGCTGTCTTAGATTGATGATTTCTTTGATGAGGTTCTGGTTGTCAAACTCGCCTCTGTCAAATGCTTTTTTGCCATTTGCCAAAGCCAGTTCTTGTCGCAGATTTCGGTTGTCTGCGTAGGTCATCGCTGGGATGTAGCTCGGATATTGCAGCGTGATGGCGTATCCTTCCAGCCCTCGCTCTTTGGCTTCTTCGGCGTATTGTGCTAAAATAGGCTCTGGAATTCCAGCCAAATCCTCTTTATTGGTAATGTGTTTGAAATAAGCATTAGTCGCAGCCAGCACATTTTGCCCAAAGTTCAGCGATTTTACAGACAAATCAATGTCTATTTTTTCTAATTTCTTTTTGTCTTCCTCGTTTAGCAGAGCGCCATTTCGGACAAAACCTTTGTAAGTTTCGTTCAGCAGGGTTTTCTGCTCTTCGTTTAGGTCAAGATTTTCCTTTTTATCAAAAACCTTTTTTATTCTTTGGAAAAGTTTTTCGTTTTGAGAAATTTTAGAGGAGAATTCCGTCAAAATAGGCGAAACTTCCTGTGCGATTTTCTGAATTTCATCATTGGTTTCAGCAGAATTTAGATTGAAAAAAATACTGGAAACCCTGTCCAGCTGTTCGCCAGAATACGCCAGCGCCTCTATGGTGTTTTCAAAAGTGGCTTCGGCAGGGTTGTTTGCTATTGCATCAATTTCTTTTTCTGACTGAGCGATAAATTTCTGAAAAGCAGGTAAATAGTTTTCTTCTTTAATCTCCTGAAAAGGAGCTGTTTCGTATTTTGTATTGAATTTTTGGGTAAGGATATTCATTGTTTTGATTTTAAAATTTTACAAATTTAATGATTTCAGTGATTTGGTATTCGTTAAAAAACTAATTTTGTATCATTAAAAATAAAACAAAATGAAAAGAGACAAAAATATAATTCCACTTTCCCAAGACCACCATTTTGGACTGCTTAGCGGCTGGAAAATAAAGCAGGGAATTAAGAAAAATATTTCCTATGAACGCATTAAAAACTACATAAACTATCACTGGGACAACAGCCAGAGTTTCCATTTTGATGAAGAGGAGAAAATCTTGTTTCCTTATTCTGATGATGAACTGACACAGAGAGCCCTTGATGAGCATAAAGAAATAAGAGAACTGCTGAAAACCCTAAACGAAGTAGAGGATTTTGAACTACTTACACTCTATGCGGATAAAGTTACAGAGCATATTCGTTTTGAGGAGCGGGTGCTTTTCCCTCATTTGGAAAATATTCTTACAGAAGAACAGCTTGCCGAAGTAGGAAAAAAATTAAATGAAATCCATCATCATGCTGAAGATGAATATCACGATGAATTTTGGAAATAACTAATATTATTCCTGCAAAGCCTTGATTTCATCTCTCAGCCTTGCTGCCGTGATGAAGTCAAGATTTTTCGCTGCTGCTTCCATTTCTTTCTGTTTCTCGGCAATTATTTTTTCTATTTCCTCCGTACTGTGCTTTTGCTTCTGTTCAGTAGCTTGTTTCAAAATTTCTTTTTGAGTGTATTTGGCATCAGGGAAATCTTTACTTCTACCGACTAATGTTTCGGAAATCTTCTTGTTAAGGGCTTTTGGAACGATTCCATGCTGTTCATTGTAATGAATTTGTTTTTCGCGGCGGTAGTTGGTTTCATCTATGGTCGCCTGCATGGATTTGGTGATTTTGTCGGCATACATTATGGCTTTACCATTGATATTTCTCGCTGCCCGCCCAACAGTCTGAATCATGGAACGGCGGGAACGGAGCATTCCTTCTTTGTCAGCATCCAAAATAGCAACCAGCGAAACCTCTGGTAAATCAAGCCCTTCTCTGAGGAGATTGACTCCGACCAAAACATCAAACAAACCGACGCGCAAATCCTGCATAATCTGGATACGCTCCAAAGTCTCTACATCCGAATGGATATAACGAGTTCTAACGCCAAATTTTGTGAAATATTTGGTGAGTTCCTCCGCCATTTTTTTAGTTAAAGTCGTTACCAAAACCCGCTCATCTTCTTCGGCTCTTTTTTGGATTTCTTCCATCAGGTCATCTATTTGGTTTTCAGTCGGTCGCACTTCTATTATTGGGTCTAGAAGCCCTGTCGGACGGATAATCTGCTCGATGTATTCTCCACCTGTTTTTTCTAGCTCATAGTCGGCAGGAGTGGCAGAAACATAAATCACCTGATTTTGCATTTCTTCAAATTCCTCAAATTTCAATGGTCGGTTGTCCATCGCTGCTGGAAGCCGAAATCCATATTCTACCAAAGCCTCTTTTCTGCTTCGGTCTCCGCCATACATGGCGTGAATCTGCGGAATGGTAACATGGCTTTCATCGATGACCATCAGGAAATCCTTTGGGAAATAGTCCAAAAGGCAGAAAGGGCGTGTTCCTGGCGCTCTTCCATCGATATACCGAGAATAATTCTCAATTCCAGAGCAGTAGCCGAGTTCTTTTATCATTTCTAAATCCAGTTCGGTTCGCTCCTGTAATCGTTTGGCTTCTAATGGTTTGTCTATTTCTTTGAAGAAATCAACCTGCTTTACCAAATCATCTTGAATGTTCCGAATGGCAGAATTGAGCGTTTCTTTGGAAGTTGCAAAAAGATTGGCTGGATAGATATTGATTTTATCAAAATTAGAAATAATATTCCCTGAAACAGGGTCAAAACTTTGTATTTTTTCTATTTCATCACCGAAAAACTGTATCCTCACCGCGCTGTCAGCGTAGGCAGGGAAAACATCCACCACATCGCCTTTTACACGAAATGTCCCTCGTGAAAACTCGTTTAGCGTTCTGGAATAGAGCGCATTTACTAATTTGTGAAGGAGCTGTGTTCGGGAAATTTTGGAGTTAAGTTCCAGTTCTATCAAAGATTTATTGAATTCAGTAGGGTTTCCAATCCCATAAATGCACGAAACAGAAGCTACTATCAGTACATCTCGCCTGCCAGAAAGCAGACTTGCCGTAGCAGAAAGCCTGAGTTTTTCCACTTCCTCATTGATACTCAAATCCTTTTCTATGTAAGTTCCCGTGCTGGCAATATACGCCTCGGGCTGGTAGTAGTCATAATAACTGACAAAATACTCCACAGCATTTTCAGGGAAAAACTCTTTGAACTCCATAAAAAGCTGTGCAGCCAAAGTTTTATTATGAGCTAAAACTAGAGTGGGTCTTTGGATTTCATTGACCACATTAGCGATGGTAAAGGTCTTTCCAGAGCCTGTTACTCCGAGCAGTGTTTGGTATTTTTCGCCGTTTTCTAGGCCGTGAACTAGTTTTTTGATGGCTTGCGGTTGGTCGCCTGTGGGCTGGTATTCCGATTGGAGTTTGAAATTCATTAAAACTTAATTTTTACAAAAATACTTATTTTTTGATTTTGGAAAGAGTAGAGCGTTAATAATATATTAAAAAATGATGAAAATCTTTTTTGTTACGAAAAAAATATTATATTTGCATATATTATTAATTATTTAAAATTTAGAACACAATGAAAAAGACAGTTTTAGTTTTAGGTTGCTTATTAGCAATAGGATTTTCATCAGTATCTTGTAATAGAGACGATGGTTTACCAGAAACACAGGTAGCACCAACATTACAGAGATCAGATCTTCCTAAGGAAGCAGATCACTTAGTAGCATCAATGTTAGGAGAAACTATTTATGATGCAACTTTCACTAATAAAACTACTCCAAATCCTTTTGGAACAGAGGTTTATACAGGAGTAACCGCTTCATCTGTGACAAAATTAGCTGCAGCAAATGCTGGTAATGGAGCTGTTTATCAGGTAGTTTTATCAAATGGAATTGAGCTTGGATTTAAAGAAGATGGTAAATGGGCATATGTTGATGGAAAAGGAGTTTTATTGAAAGAATCAGCATGGAGTTACTTACCATTACCTGTTCAAACATCTATTAGAAGTATCTCTTCAACAGCAATTACTGAAATTGGTAAAATGGAAGTATCAACAGCTGAAGTTTATACAATAACATTCAAAGATGGTGCTATTAAGAAGTATAAAAAAGATGGTACAGTTGCACCATAATTTTCAATAAAAAGAAAGTAATTATAAAAAAAATCGTTTAGAGTTTATTTAAGCGATTTTTTCTTGCTTAAGTATAAAATAAATAAAAGTCCTCATAAAATGAGGACTTTATTTCAATATTTAATTAGTATTTTTTCTCAACCAAAACTCTCCATCCGAAAGGATCTTCAGTCAGATTAGTTTGTATGTTGATAAGGTCTCTTTTTAGAGTAAGAGCAAAGCTTTCTTCCTCGCTTAGTTTAGGTAATTCAAGTCTTTCATCATTGTAGCCAATAGCTTCGAAAGAGCTGGTAACCACAGCAGTTCCTACACCCCATACTTCTTTAAGGGTTCCATTTCTATGAGCATTTACTACATCTTCCACAGCGATGTCGCCTACGACTACATTGATACCTCTTCTTTGCGCTAGCTGGATAATACTATCTCTGGTAACCCCATCTAGAATTCTGTCAGATGTTTTAGGAGTGTAGATAGTGTCACCTATTCTTACCATTACATTCATCGTTCCACTTTCTTCAAAGTATTTATGAGTAGCATCATCTGTCCAGATAATCTGCTGGTATCCTTCTTCGTTTGCTAATTGTGTAGGGTAGAACGCACCAGCGTAGTTACCCGCAGCTTTAGCAAATCCAACTCCACCATTCGCAGCTCTAGAGTAGTAGTCAGAGATTTTTGCAGAAACGGGAGCTGTGTAGTAGCTTTTAGCAACGGTAGCTAAGATAGCAAACATATATTTGTTAGCAGGTCTAGCCATAAGCGCTTCTTCAGTAGCGAAGATTACAGGTCTAAGATATAGTGAGAACCCTTCTCCAAAAGGCACCCAGTTTCTCTCTACATCTACCAGAGCTTTTAGCCCTTCCATGAAAACTTCTTCTGGAATGGCAGGCATAGCAAGACGCTTAGTAGATTTGTTAATTCTTGCGAAGTTCTTTTCTGGACGGAATAAGAAAACATTGTCATCTTTGTCCTTGTAGGCTTTCATTCCTTCGAAACAAGCCTGACCATAGTGTACCCCCATCATCGCAGGAGAAAACTCCATTTTTCCATAAGGCATAAGTCTAGGCTCGCCCCATTTTCCGTTTTCGTATTCACAAACTATCATGTGGTCTGTAAAACCACTTCCGAAAGTTAAATTGTCCTTGTCAATAGTCTCTAAGCGAGATTTTTCTACTTTTTGAATAATCATAGTAATAAAACTTTAATTGATGAACTACAAAGGTAATCATTTATTTTAAAATAAGTTTTACTTTTGCCCTATGAAAAGAATTGTGAAGACCACAGGTGACAACAGTAGAACGCTTTATATAGAAGAACTGGACGAGTGCTATCACTCGCATCATGGAGCATTGCAGGAAGCGGAGCATGTTTTCATAAAAAATGGTTTAGAAAAACAGGATAAAAAAGAAATCAATATTCTGGAAATGGGCTTTGGGACAGGGCTGAATGTCTTGGTGACGATACAGAAATTCCTTCAATCAACGGATTTGAGAATCAACTACTATTCATTGGAGAAATATCCCATTAGTCAGGAAGAAGCCCAAAATCTAGATTATGGAAAATTGTTTGAAAATCCAGTGATAAAGGAAGTTTATACCGAAATTCATAGCCGTGAATGGGAAACGCTGGTGCAAATCCTGCCTAATTTCTTTTTGAAAAAGATAAAAACTGATTTTTTTGAATTGGATAAAATAGAACTTCCAGAGATAGATTTGGTGTATTATGATTGTTTCGGAGCGAGGGTTCAGCCAGATTTATGGGAAAAGCCTTTGTTTGAATTAGTCAAAACTAAAATGAAAAAAGGAGGACTTTTGACAACATATTCTTCTAAAGGAAGTGTCAGAAGGGCTTTGCA
>CAUQVP010000046.1:0-13791 GCA_963521545.1 uncultured Flavobacteriaceae bacterium
GAGATTAAAAGCAGATTTCCCAATGCCGAGTTTTTGTTCGTGGGAGCGAATGGAAAAATGGAAATGGAGAAAGTCCCTCAGGCTGGATATAGAATAGAAGGACTGAATATCGCAGGGTTTGACAGAGGAAATTTGCTTAAAAACATCGGTCTTCCTTTTAAAATTATTTCCAGTTTGTGGAAAGCGAGAAAGATTATTAAAAACTTTAAACCAGATTTTGCTGTCGGGACAGGTGGTTTTGCTTCTGGCCCTGCTCTGTATGTGGCATCATCCCTCGGCGTTCCGATTTTTGTACAGGAACAAAACTCCATTTTAGGGAAAACCAATCAGTTTCTCGGAAAAAGAGCCAAAGCAGTTTTTATGGGCTATCCCAATATGAGCAGCTTTCTTCCTGCGGTATTCACAGGAAATCCTATCCGAGAAAACATTGTTACAGATATTATAAATACTAGCGAAGCGAAGCAAAAAATGGGCTTAGCCCCAGATAAACTTACTATTCTTTCTGTGGGCGGTTCATTAGGCTCAAAAACACTAAATAACGCTTGGAAAGAGTTTTTACCTAAATTAAAGGAAAAAAATATCCAGTTGGTGTGGCAGACAGGAAAGCTTGAATATCAGAATATTACTTCGCAATGTGGAGGTGGTGAGCAAGGAATTCAAATCAAGGAGTTTATCTCAGATATGGCATTGGCATATTCGGCGGCGGATGTGATTGTATCAAGAGCGGGAGCTATCGCGATTTCCGAGCTGGCAGTGGTAGGAAAGCCTATTCTTTTGGTGCCGTTTCCTTATGCTGCGGAAGACCATCAGACCAAAAATGCAATGGCTTTGGTGGAAAAAAATGCAGCCAAAATGGTCAAAGATTCCGAAATGAATGAGAAATTTTGGAATACGCTGATGGAAATCTGCGAAGATGAAAATTTAAGAAAAGAAATGTCCAGCAATCTAAAATTTTTTGCAAAACCAAATGCAGCAAAGGAAATTGTGGATGAAATTTTTAAAATATTAAAAACCAAATAACCAATGTGTAGATATGCGATGGTTTCTTACAAACCGCATTATGCATGTTTTAATTGTAGGAAAACCTTTAAAAGAAGGCTTTTTTATGACATCAGAGAAGGCAGGCAGAATGATATAGCCAAATGCCCTCAGTGTGGAAAGCCTATGGCAGATATGGGACTAGATTTTGCTTCGCCATCTAAAAATGATAAAAAAGCGTGGGAGCATCTCCAAAAACTCTATCAAGTAGGGATTACCTTTCATTCCTGTGGCTGTTCAGGACCTGGCTACATCCCGCGGGATAGAGATGCGCTTCTTGCTTATTTTAAAGGAATTAGGGAAGGTTATGAAGAGCAGCTCAAGTTTTTTAGAAGTAGAACAGAACCAGCGAGTAAAGCTGAAATACAAAGGGATAACGACAAAAATTTATATTACATCTGTCGAATTCCTTCAAAACTAAAATCAAAAAATGGTTTTGTAAAAAATGAAGATGCCATTGATTTTTGGATAGGTAAAATAAAAGAAGTAGAAGAAAAAATAGCGAAAATTTGAACAATAAAAATATGGAAGGCAAAAGTCAAATTTTGATTTATCAAACAGAAGATGGACTTACAAAGATTAGTGTAAAGCTAGAAGATGAAAATATTTGGCTTTCCATAGATCAAATGGCAGCTCTTTTTGGTAGGGATAAATCTACAATTTCCAGACATATTAAAAATATTTTTAGAGAAGGAGAATTACAACAAAATTCAGTTGTTGCAAATTTTGCAACAACTGCTTCAGACAATAAAACATATCAGGTTGATTATTATAATCTTGATGTAATTATTTCAGTAGGATACCGTGTTAAATCAATACAAGGGACTAAATTTAGAATTTGGGCGACCGAAAAACTCAAAGAATATTTAGTAAAGGGATTTACCATGAATGATGAACGCTTGAAAAACTTAGGAGGAGGTAATTATTGGAAAGAATTGCTTGATCGTATTAGGGACATTCGTTCAAGTGAAAAAGTAATGTACCGCCAAGTTTTGGATTTGTATGCTACTGCTACAGATTATGATCCTAAAAATGAGGCAAGTATCACTTTTTTCAAAATGGTTCAGAATAAATTACACTATGCAGCTCATGGAAATACAGCGAGCGAAGTGATTTATTTTAGAGTAGATAGTGAGAAACCATTTGTGGGACTTACTCATTTTAAAGGAAGTCATCCAACACAGGCAGAGGCTATGGTGGCTAAAAACTATCTTACAGAGCAGGAGCTTCGTGTGTTGAATAACTTGGTTTCAGCATATTTTGATTTAGCAGAGTTGAATGCTATTGAAGAAAGAGAAATGAAGATGGAGGATTTTATAAGAGAGTTGGATAATATCCTTTCCTCTGCAGGGCGTAAGGTACTAGATAATGCGGGAAAAATATCACATGATCAAGCTGAAGATAAGGCGAGAAAAGAATATAAAAAATATAAGATGAAGACTTTAACAGATGTGGAAAAAGAATATTTGCAAATCATTAATGGTTTGCAAAAAGAAGTTAAAAAGAATGTGAAAAAAGGAAAATAACTATTATAAAAATAAATGAAACAATATAAAAATTTTTATTTCATAGGAATCGGAGGGATAGGAATGTCTGCTCTTGCAAGGTATTTTAAAAGTCTGGGAAAGAATGTTTTAGGATATGATAGAACCGAGACTAAACTGACTAAAAAACTGCAAGAAGAGGGAATTGCTATCCAGTTTGAAGATGGAATTACCGAGGAAATCAGTGCTTTAGATAAGGCTGAAACGCTTGTGATTTTTACGCCAGCGATTAAGGAACTGCAGATTTTGGATTATTTTAATCAGCAGGGATTTTCGGTTTTGAAGCGAGCAAAAGTTTTGGGAATGGTCACCGAAAATACCGAATGCATCGCAGTGGCAGGAACTCACGGGAAAACGACTACTTCCTGCCTTGTGGCTCATCTCTGTAAGGAGGCTGGACTTCCGTTTTCGGCCTTTTTAGGAGGAATTTCGGAGAATTTTGGGTCTAATTTTATGTTTAATGGTAATCAATATTCCGTTTTGGAAGCTGATGAATACGACCGAAGTTTCCTCAATCTGTCACCAGACTGGGCGATAATCACTTCTACGGATGCCGACCATCTCGATATATATGGCGACAAAGAAACTATAGAACAGGGCTTTGAGGATTTTGCGAATTTGGTTCCTGATGACCGCCAGCTTTTTGTAAGAAAAGGAATAAAAATCACCAGAAATGCGCAGACTTATGCAGTGAATGAGAAGGCGGATTATTACTCCGATAACCTCCAAATGAAAGGCGAAAAAATCAGTTTTGATTTTCATACAAACGATGGAGAAACCCACCAGTTTGAGTGGGAAATCCCAGGGATACATAATGTAGAAAACGCTACGGGAGCATTGGCTCTGCTTCATCATCTTGGAGTGGATTTTGAGGTTTTGAAGAAAGCAATAGCTGGTTTCAAAGGGATAAAACGCCGCTACACCAGACACAAATTTGCTGATGGAAAAATCTATGTGGATGACTATGCCCACCACCCTACGGAGCTGAATGCAGTGATAAATTCCATCCGAGAATTTAATCCTGATAAAAAACTTTTGGTGGTTTTTCAGCCGCATCTTTTCAGTAGAACGAAGGATTTCGCTGATGGTTTCGCAGAAAGTCTGTCCAAAGCAGATGAATTGTTACTTCTGGATATTTACCCAGCGAGAGAATTACAAGAAAATTTTTCTAAAATTACTTCCGAGTGGTTGTTAGAAAAAGTAAATTTGCAAAATAAAGAAGTTTCTACCCTTGCGGCTGCATTTGATAAAATCAAAAGTAAGGATTTTGATGTTCTGCTCACGGTAGGTGCAGGAAATATAGATACCCTCTATGACGGCATAGTGGAGTGGTTGGAGAATAGATAAGATGAAAAAGAAATATAGGCTTTTGAAAATCATTTTCGTGGCGGGAATTTGGATATTTCTGCTCAGATTTTCTTTACAAAGGTTTAATAATAGACCTGTGGAGGATATCGTAGTGAAAATGCTGCAAAAAGAACCTGTGTTTTTTATCAATGATAAAATTGTCAGAGAAGTCATAAGAAGGGAAAATCCTACAAATAGGATAGGAGATTTGAATATTTTGTCCTTGGAAAGGGCGATAAGAGCAATGCCCATGGTGGATAGTGCGAATGTTTACTTGAAACTAAATGGTCAATTAAATTTGGATATTAGCCAGAGAATTCCTATTTTTCGGCTTTCAAAAAAAGATAAATCTTTTTATGTAGATGAAAAAGGAGTGGAATTTCCCGCATCTGGCGACTACTCCTACCAGTGTATGTTGGTTTCTGGAAAGGTAAATCCAGAGGAATATCCCATGCTGGTGGATCTTGTGAAAATCATAAATAGAGATGATTTTAGCAAAAATTTCTTTGTTGGGATTAGTAAAAAGGGAAATGATTATTATCTGATGACCAATGATGGGAACTATGTTGTGGAACTAGGAAGGCTGGAAAATTTAGGGTTTAAGATAAAAGGATTTAAGACTTTTGTAGAAAAATATTTGATTTATCAAGACCAAATGAAATATTCAAAGATTTCAGTGAAATATGATAATCAGATAGTGACTACTCTACGAAAGGGAAATGAAGATAAAGAATCCAAAGAAAGAGTCTATAAACCTGATGAAAAAAGTAAAGAGGAGCTAAAGGAAGGTTCTAGTAGCGAGAACAAAAAAGAAGAAACAAAACCAAAATCTGAGAAATCAGAGGAAAACAAAGATAAAAAGAAATAGTAAAAACACGAATATTAGATGGAAGCAAATGATTATTCAGTAGGACTAGATATAGGGACGACAAAGATAGTAGCCATAGTAGGACGTAGAAGTACTCATGGGAAGATAGAGGTGATGGGAGTAGGAAAGAGCAAGAGTCTCGGTGTACGAAAAGGTATAGTGCATAACATCGCTCATACCATTAGTTCCATTAAAGCCGCTATCAGTGAGGCAGAAAAGTCAGCAAAAGTTCCTATCAAAAAAGTAACTGTAGGTATTGCAGGGAAACATATCCGTTCTTTACAGCATACAGATTATATAGGGAGACAAGACCCAGAGTCCTATATCACTGAAGTGGATATATCAAAACTAAAAGAGCAGGTTAAGAAAATAGCCGTGCACCCTGGTGAAGAGATTATCCATGTCCTTCCACAGGAATATAAAGTAGATTCTGAAGAAGAAATTATAGAACCAGTAGGTATGCATGGAACTCGTCTAGAAGCGAAGTTTCATGTGGTAGTGGGACAGATGGCGTCCATCAAAAATGTGGTTAGATGTGTCAAAGAAGCGGGTTTAGAGCTGGAAGCTTTGACTTTGGAGCCGTTAGCATCTGCAGAAGCTGTTCTTACTCAAGAGGAGAAAGAAGCAGGAGTAGCTATTGTAGATATAGGAGGAGGAACTACTGATGTAGCTGTTTTTAAGGATAATATTATCCGTCATACTTGCGTTATCCCTTATGGAGGAGGAATCGTCACGGAGGATATCAAGGAAGGGTGTTCTATTATAGAAAAACACGCAGAGCAGTTAAAGATAAATTTTGGTTCAGCAGTTCCTGAACTAGAAAAGGAAAATGCCTATGTTACCATACCAGGGCTTCATGGAAGAGAGGAAAAGGAAATTTCTTTGAAATCCCTTGCAAGTATTATCAGTGCGAGAGTGGAGGAAATCCTAGAGATGGTAAATAATGAATTAAAATCCTATGGAGCTTATGAAATGAAGTCCTATGGAGTTAATGAGCAGAAAAGAAAACTTATCGCAGGGATGGTGCTTACAGGAGGAGGTTCTAACCTGAGAAACCTTCGTCAGTTGGCAAATTATGTGACAGGATTTGACTGTAGAATAGGCTATGCTAATGAGTATATCATTAATGATAAAAACCAACTTTTGAGAAGTCCAGAGTATTCCACAGCTATTGGGTTACTGATGGAGAGTCTCAGAATCAATGAAAAACAAGAAAATCTAGAGATACAACACAAAAAAGAGGAGATTTCTAAACCAGTAGAAGAGGTAGCTCCAAAACCTGTGGAGAAGCAGCCTGAAATTGTATCAACAAAAGAGGTTCAGGAAGAGCCTAAAAAAGAAGCATGGAGTGTGCGTTTCATGAAAAAGTTTAAGAATTTTTTTGAGGAAGAAGAAAATTAATTTAAAAAAACAATAAAAACAAGGATATAAAAAGATAACATAAACTATGGGAGGTTTTAATCAAGATATAGAAATAGACTTCAAAGCACCTAAAGACAGATCATCTATCATTAAAGTAATTGGTGTAGGTGGTGGAGGAAACAATGCACTACAACACATGTACGAAAGAGGTATTCATGGAGTTGATTTTATCGTGCTAAACACGGATGCACAGGCGTTGGATGAACATTCGGTATCTAATAAAGTTCAGCTTGGGACACGAACAACAGAAGGACTTGGTGCGGGAGCAGATCCAGAAGTAGGAGAAAAGGCTGCTATCGAAAGTATGGATGATATCCGAGAAGCTCTTGGTCATAATACCAAAATGGTATTCATCACCGCAGGTATGGGTGGTGGTACAGGTACAGGTGCTGCGCCAGTGGTTGCTCAGGTTGCTAAAGAGTTGGGTATTCTTACGGTAGCTATTGTAACTTTGCCTTTTGATTTTGAAGGAAAAAGAAGATTAGAACAAGCTCATTCTGGATTAGAAAAACTAAGAGAAAATGTAGACTCTTTGATTATCATTAATAATGATAGACTAGCAGAACAATATCCAGATTTAGACTACGAGGAAGCGTTTTCTCAAGCCAACGAGGTGCTGACCAATGCAGCGAAAGGTATGGCAGAGGTCATTACCGCTCCGTTTAAAGTTAATATTGACTTCCGTGATGCTAAAACTGTCCTTGAAAATTCAGGAACAGCATTGATGTCTATAGGAATAGCATCAGGTGAGAATAGAGCAGAAGATGCAGTGAAGAGAGCACTAGATTCTCCATTGTTAAATGATAATAAGATTACAGGAGCGAAAAAAGTTATGCTTCTCATTCTAAGTGGAGAAGAGCATAAAGCGAAAATGAATGAAATCAAATTCATTAGTAGTTATATTCAGAATGAAGCAGGAGGAGGAAACAAGGCGGATGTAATTTTTGGGGTAGGAACAGAGGATGGATTAGGAGAGTCTATTAAGGTCTTGGTGGTAGCGACAGGATTTGCTCCTGAGCACGAGAAGAATACAGTGATCCCAGCAGAGCGTATTATTCATGATTTGAATGGAGGTATTAAAAAACCAGATATACCAGTTGTAGAATCTCAACCCGTTAAAGAAACTCCTGTGAATGATGTTCGCAGACCAAGTAATAGGCAAGAAGTTAGAGAAGAACAGAAACGACAGTTTTTTCGTTTAGATAATAATTCTAACTCTAATACTAATTCTAATTCTAATTTTCCTACCAATAGTTTTTCAGTAGAAAAAGCGGAAGAAAAGTTTGATTTTCATCAGACAACTTTGCTAGAGGAGAAAGAAGATGATTTCGCAACGGGTTTTAAGTTCAGAGAGGAAGAAGAACCTTCTTTTTTTCAAGAGGAAGAAGAGCCAGTGAAGGAATATGATCTGTTTTCTTATGCTGAGCTGGAACCAGTTTCTTTTACATTTGATTTAGAGGAAGATAAACCAAAAGAAGAAGACTTTTCTTTTCAAATGAAAGAAGCGCCTGTCAATTTCAGAATGGAAATGAGAGAGGAAACTGCTCCTCAAAAAGAAGAACCTAAATTTCCTGTAACTAATCAAACTCAGCCAGAAACTCCAAAAAATGATTTTCCTAATATAGAGCAAAAAGAGGAATTTACCATCATTGAAAAAAGAAAAACGGAAGAGGAAGATAGCAGAATACAGGAAAGAAGAAATAAATTAAAAGAGTTTAATTCTTCTAAATTTCAAGGAAATGATGAGAAAAAAATAGACATCTATGAAATGATACCTGCTTTTAGAAGAAGAAATATAGATGTTGATTTTGAAAATCCATTAGATAGGGAACAAAAAATATCTAGTTTTATTTCTGAAAATGACAAAGGAAAAATGGAAGTAAGACGAAATAGATTCTTAAATAAAGATGTAGATTAAAAATAAAAAACTCCACTAAATGTGGAGTTTTTTTTATCGCATAAAAACGAATTTATCGTAATATTTACTCATATAGGTCAGACCTATATTGATATTTACTCCTATAGAAAAGCCTTTTAGATTTTTTTCAGAATCAAAAGGGATAGAATATCCGCCATAGACATTCATGAATTTCAAAAGAGAAAAACCTACGATAGGACTGAAATGTTTAGTAGAAACCACCAAACCAGCATATCCGCCGC
Organism: uncultured Flavobacteriaceae bacterium; assembly: GCA_963521545.1. Classification (GTDB taxonomy): domain Bacteria; phylum Bacteroidota; class Bacteroidia; order Flavobacteriales; family Weeksellaceae; genus JABCPE02. Next base: position 8,380 of record CAUQVP010000046.1, read on the forward strand.
CGTCGTAGTATCCTACTTTTAGTTCTGGGATAAAATGATCTTTGCTGTCTACTCCTCTGAAATAGCGCCCAAAAGCTCCTATTGTAATGGATTTGTCCTGTCTTCCTGCATTGTAGTCTATACCTACAGCGAGGGAATTTCTGCCAATGTAGTTGTAATCCAGACCGATAGCCGTTTTGGCAAGGATGTCTTCCTTAAAAGAAAACTTGTTTTGTGCAAACAGTCCCACAGAGAAAGATACGAGTAAAATACTAAAAATATTCCTCAATTGATTTTTTCTATTTTCCATAATTTTCTGCTTTTTCTTGATCAAATTCTCCTTCCCATTTTGCGATGAAAACAGAAGCTACACAGTTCCCAATCACATTCAGAGAGGTTCTTCCCATATCCATCAGTTCATCAATTCCTAAAATAGCTGAGATGATAATCAGCGGAAGCCCAAATTGCTCAGCTGTAGCGATAAGGACAATCAGAGAGGCTCTCGGTATGGCTGCCACTCCCTTACTTGTAATCATCAATGTAAGACACATCAGCAGCTGCTGTCCGAAAGTCAATTCCATCCCGGCGGCCTGAGCCACGAATATAGATGCTAATGAAAGGTAAAGCGCGGTTCCGTCAAGATTAAAACTATATCCCGTAGGCACCACAAAGGAAACAATTCTACGAGGTACGCCAAAAGCTTCCATATTGCTCATTACTTTAGGTAAGGCAGCATCAGAACTTGTCGTAGCAAAAGCGATAGAAACAGGTTCTTTGATAGCAGAAATGAAGTTTTTGATTGGGATTTTCAGATACATAGCTAGTGGCAGTAATACCAGCATAACAAATGCAAATATCGCAGCATAAAGAGTCAGCAGGAGTAAGAACAAATATTTTAAAATGTCTATTCCCATATGTCCTACCGTATATGCCATCGCTGCACCTACTCCAACAGGAGCAAAATACATCACGATTTTAGTGTATTTAAACATTACTTCCGATAAACTTTCCACAAAGTCTATCATTGGCTTTTTCTTCTTTTCATCCAGCATAGCCAGTCCGATACCAAAAACCACAGAGAAAACTACAATTTGCAGCACCTGATTTTCATAAATAGACTTTATAATATTTTCAGGAAAAATATCACGAAAGAAAGCCGTTACCTTGTATATCCATTGGTCAGCTTCAGGAATTTGTTTTAGAGCTTTTAAATCATTTTCCTTAACTCCAGAACCTGTAGGCAAGTCGTGCTGAGGAAATTGGCTCAAATCTATTCCTACACCAGCATTGGATATATTGATGGATACCAAACCTATTAAAATAGCAAGAGTGGTCGCTACATTGAAATAAAGCAAAGACTTCCACGCCATTCTTCCTACTTGTTTCAGGTCAGAGTGTCCAGCAATTCCATAAACCAAAGTTGCAAACAAAATAGGACCTACAATGGTTTTAACCAATTTGATAAAGCCACTGCTCAGAGGCTGTAGAGCCATCGCTACACCAGGAAACTCCACACCTATCACCACACCCAAAATCATGCTGGTAAGTATCCAAGTTGTAAGGTCTTTTTTCAAAATGGCATAAAATAAAAAAGCTCCACCGATGACAAAATGCGTCCCAGAGAGCACCTCCTTAGAAAGAGGCGAAAAAAAGTTAATTCCATAGACAACAGCTCCAAGAGTCATTATCAATAATGGAAATAATCTAAATATAAATGAATTCATTACTACTTTTTGTTTGTTGCAAATATAATGAATAAACTAAAAAGAGGAAACATAAGAGTCTTTTAAGCAAATTATTAAATCATCAGGAAGGTTTATCAGAATCGCTTAGAAGTTTAAAACTCATTCTGTGATAAGGCGTAGCGCCATGTTTCTTGATGGCTTCCCTATGGGCTTTGGTGGGATAACCTACATTCCTATCCCAGGCGTAATCAGGGAATTCTTCGTGGAGTTTCAGCATGAGTTGGTCTCGGTAGTTTTTAGCTAAAATAGAAGCAGCCGCGATGGAAAGAACCTTGCTGTCGCCCTTCACGATGCACTCATGCGGGATAAAATTATATGGATGAAATCTATTTCCATCCACTAAAATCAGTTCTGGGCGGGTTTTTAGTTGGTCTAATGCCAAGTGCATCGCGTGGATGCTGGCGTTCAGTATGTTATGCTCATCAATGAAAGAAGGCGGAACTTCTGCAATCGCAAAATCCACCGCATTTTCCCTTATGTATTGGTCTAATTCCAAACGAACCTTTGTGGTGAGTTTCTTGGAGTCGTTGATGAGGTTGTGGTCAAAATTTTCGTTAATAATCACAGCCGCAGCGACTACAGGGCCTGCCAGACAGCCTCTTCCTACCTCATCACATCCTGCCTCGATGCAAATTTCAGACCAAAAACGCTTTAAATTCATAAATATTCAATAAAAATTAAGTTTTAAATAAAATTTAGCACAAATTTAATATTTTTTTTACAAATCTATTGTTTTTATTAAAAAAATGTTATAAAATTGTCAAAGAAAAACCAAAATAACTTTTAATTATGAAGAAACTAACATCAAATGTCTTGGCAGTTGTTCTTTCTTCTTCCTTTGTGATAGGAAACGCACAGGAAAAACCAAAAGACTCTGTGAAAGTCAAGGAAATCGGCGAAGTGGTAATCACCGCTTTGGGAATTAAGAGAGAGAATAAATCTCTTGGGTATTCAACTACGAAAGTAGGCGGAGATGACTTGTCAAAAGTTGGGAATCAAAACTTAGTCAATTCGCTTTCGGGGAAGGCACCAGGACTTCAGGTAATCTCTTCTGGCGGGGCGCCAGGTTCTGGGAGTAGATTGGTAATAAGGGGAGGTGCGAAATCTCTTACTAATTCTAACGAGCCTCTGTATGTAATTGACGGAGTGCCTATCACCAATGCGAATGATGGGAACTCAAACTCCGTTACAGGAATTTCTTCTCCGAACAGAGCAGCAGATATCAACCCTGATGATATCGAGAGTATCAACATCCTAAAAGGGGCTGCTGGAGCTGTTCTTTATGGAAATAGAGGTTCTAATGGGGTTATTCTCATCACAACGAAATCAGGGAAAGCAAGAGCAGGGAAGCCACAAATCACCCTTTCTACGCAGGTTGCAGTAGATAACGCTTTGGTTCTTCCAGATTATCAGACAGTCTATGCACAGGGAGAACAAGGTGTATATAGGGAAGCAACTTCTTTATCTTGGGGACCAAAAATACAAGGGCAGACTGTATATAGTGCTGCGGCAGGCAAAAATGTTACGCTCTCTGTTTATGACCCGAGAAAGCAGTTTTTACAAACTGGAGTAACGAGAAATAACAATGTATCCTTATCACATTCATTTAATAAATCTAATGTTTTCTTGTCAGCAGGGCATTCCTTGCAGACATCCATAGTTCCTAACCAAGAGTATGAGAAGACTAATTTTAGATTTAATGGAAACACGCAGATTACCGAAAAATTCAATGCGGGGGTAAATATTTCTTACAATACTACGAAAGGAAATGTGCCATTTGCAGGGCAGGATGGAAATAACCCTATTTTTGCTTTGTTTCACACTCCTGTAAGCTGGGATTTGAAGGGGTACGGCTATGTTAATCCTACTACTGGCGAACAAATCAATTTTCGAGGGGGAAGTTTTGACAATCCATATTGGTCTGTTTATAAAAACTTTGCTAAAACTTCCAGTGACCGTTTCATTACGAGTTTGAACTTAGGATATGATTTAACAAAATGGTTGAAACTGACATATAGATTAGGAAATGATTATTTTGTAGATAATAGAGTGATATTTAGGGATATACATTCTGGTTCAAAACCAAAAGGATATCTATCTTATGATGATGTGAAGAGAAATGAGCTTACCTCAACATTGATGGCAAATATCAATACCAATATTACGGATAATTTGGCATTGACAGTTGTGGTAGGACAGGACTATAACAAGAGAACTTACAGAAATAGTATCATTACAGGGAATGCACTAGCTGCACCAGGTTTGGTAAATACTAATAACATCGCTTCTTTTGACCCAGGATATAACTATGAAACCAAAAGAACATTATTTGGGTTCTTTGGAGATGTTTCTTTGAGTTACAAAAATTATTTGTTTCTGAACTTAGTAGGAAGATACGAGATGGCCTCTACTTTACCAGAAAACAATAGAGCTTATTTCTACCCTGGGGTAAGTGGCTCCTTCATCTTCTCTGATGCATTTAATATTAACAAGGATATATTAAGCTATGGTAAACTGCGTGCTGGTGTTTCCAGAACGGCAAGAGATGCAGATCCTTATTTAGTTTTTCAAGCATATAGAAAAGCAGAGTATGGTGATGGGTTCGTGCCAGGACTTAAATTCCCTTTTAATAATGATTTAGGGACTTATGTAGGATACAAAGTGGCAAACACATGGAATGATCCAGACTTAAAGCCAGAATTTACAACGGAATACGAGGTAGGAACAGAGCTTCGTTTCTTGAAGAATAGAATTGGTTTGGAGTTCACTTATTTCGAAAACAAGAATACAGATGGAATCATTGGACTTAGGATTTCTCCTGCATCAGGAGCTGTTGTATCCATTGAGAATACAGGAAAAACTTCCTCTAAAGGGATAGAGGCAGGACTGAAAGTCACACCTATCAAAGCAAAAGATTTTAGCTGGGAAGTTAATTTTAATTTTAGTAGAATCCGCTCATTGGTGGAAGAAACACATCCTAAGACAGATAGAATATATATGGGAGGTTTCTCTGGAAACCCTGCTATCTATGCTGTAAAAGGTGAAAGATATGGTTCTATCGTTGGTAGCGCCTACATGAGAGATGTGAATGGAAATATTCTGGTGGGAAATAATGGTAAACCAATGACTCAGAGTGGTCAAGTCCTAGGGCATGTAGAGCCAGACTGGACAGGAAGTGTGGGAACAACCTTTAAATATAAAGGAGTGTACCTCACAGCGCAATTGGACATTAGACAAGGAGGATATTTGTTTAATGGAACAGAGCAATTGTTAGATGTATATGGCGTATCTGCAAAGACACTAGAGAGGGAAAAAGGAACAATAGTTTTCCCTGGGGTAACATCTGCAGGAACACCTAATACAACTCCTATTCCAGTAGATAATGAGTATTATGATGCACTCCCGACAGAGGCCTATGTGTATAAAAATGACTGGGTAAAACTTCGTGAAATCAGCTTAGGATACAGTTTCCGTCCAGCAGGATTTGATTTCATAAGAAGTATAGATGTAGGTGTATTTGGTAGAAATCTTTTCCTATGGACAAAGGTACCTCATATAGACCCAGAATCAAGCTCTTTCGGAACAGGAAATGCACAAGGGGTTTCTCGTTTTGCATTCCCATCAACAAGAAGTTTTGGTGTTAATTTAAAAGTTCAATTCTAAAAACTAAGAAAAATGAAAAAAATTA
>CAUQVP010000047.1:0-13752 GCA_963521545.1 uncultured Flavobacteriaceae bacterium
CGACAATCAAGCTGGAGTAATTCCGTTTGATAAGTTGGAGGCGTTTTTTAGTGAGAATATTTAATAAAATAAAGTATAAGACCTAAAACTAATATTTTGTTTTTTAGTTTGATTCTATCTTTTTGTGTGCAAGTATTCATACATTAAATATAATCTTAATTATCAAAGTTTTTGGTTTTGATATTACCTATAAATTGAAGGTTATTCATACTCTCAAATTTAATGAATTTAACATATTTTTTGTGTGAAGAAGAACATAAATTGGAAATAAAAAAGAAAATATGTTTCTCTATTTCAAAAATTATTCATACCTTTGCAAACCCTTTATGGGAAAAGTATGTTTAATCATAAATGATAAATTGTGAATACATTAAGTTACAAAACAGTATCAGCAAATAAGGCTACCGCTAATAAAGAATGGGTTGTGGTAGATGCTGCTGGGCAACCTTTGGGGCGAATGGCTTCCAAAGTTGCAAAGATTTTGAGAGGTAAGCACAAGACGAATTTTACTCCTCATGTAGATTGTGGAGATAATGTAATCGTTTTGAATGCAGGACAAGTTGCTTTATCAGGCAATAAGTGGGCAGACAAGGAGTATATCTGGCATACAGGATACCCAGGTGGACAGAAATCATTAACAGCTGAAGAATTGCAAAAGAAAGACAGTCTGAGATTGATAGAACATGCAGTAAGAGGTATGCTTCCAAAAAATAGATTGGGAAGAGCTATTCTTAAAAATCTTCATGTTTATGAAGGAAGTGAGCACAAACACGAAGCTCAACAGCCAAAAGTAATTAACCTTAACGAAATTAAATAATTATGTCTATAGTTCACAAGATAGGAAGAAGAAAAACTTCTGTAGCAAGAGTTTATGTGAAACCAGGGACAGGAAATGTTACTGTTAATGGGAAAGATGCAAAAACTTATTTCTGCACAGATGTATTGGTTTACAAAGTAAATCAGCCGTTTTTATTGACTGAAACTGTTGGTCAGTACGATGTTACTATCAATGTAGTAGGAGGAGGAACAACAGGTCAGGCAGAAGCTATCAGACTTGGAGTATCTAGAGCACTATGTGAGATTAACGAGGAGTTTAGAGCTGTTCTAAAACCTGCAGGACTTCTTACAAGAGATGCTAGAATGGTAGAAAGAAAGAAACCAGGTCAGAAAAAAGCGAGAAAGAGATTCCAGTTCTCTAAGCGTTAATATTTTGTGTTCAATATACAATTTCTTCTGTGTATTGTTTCGCAAAGACTATTTTATACACAAGTATGCGAGGCGTCTCGCTTAGCAGAAAGTAAAAATTGCCCGTTTAGTTTAGCATCTAAACAGTTCTCCCATCAAAGAACATGTTGATTGCGTAACAGCGGAAAGTAAACTAACAAAAAACAAAAAAATGGCAAAAGTTCAAGTTAAAGACTTATTAGAAGCAGGAGTACATTTCGGTCACATGACTAGAAAGTGGAATCCTAATATGGCTCCATACATTTTTATGGAGAAAAATGGTATTCACATCATTGATTTACATAAAACAGCTGTGAAATTAGAGGAGGCTTGTTCTGCTCTTGAAAAAATCACTTCAGCTGGTAAAAAAGTTCTTTTCGTAGCTACTAAAAAACAAGCTAAAGAAGTAGTAGCAAAACACGCTCAAGAACTTAATATGCCTTACATCACAGAAAGATGGCCAGGTGGAATGCTTACTAACTTCGTTACTATCAGAAAAGCGGTAAAGAAAATGAACGCTATCGATAAAATGAAGAAAGATGGTACATTCGAAACTTTATCTAAAAAAGAAAGATTGCAAGTAGACAGACAAAGAGCTAATTTAGAGAAGAACTTAGGTTCTATCGCTGACATGGTTCGTCTTCCTTCTGCTATCTTCGTGGTAGATATCATGAGAGAGCACATCGCAGTTACAGAAGCTAAAAAATTAGGTATTCCTGTATTTGGTATCGTGGATACTAACTCAGATCCTAGAAAAGTAGACTTCGTAATTCCAGGAAACGATGATGCTTCTAAATCTATCGATATGATTCTTTCTATCGTTTCTGCTTCTGTAAAAGAAGGTTTATCTCAAAAGAAATCTTCTGAAAAAGCAGCAAAAGAAGAATCTGCTGAATAATAAATTTAGAAGATAGAAATATAAAAAACGCACCTAATTTATTAGGTGTGTTTTATTTTATCTAAAATATTTAAAAATGTTTTTTTTTAATAATAAATAAAAAAAGGAAAAGAGAATGATACTCTCTTTTCCTTAAATTTTTGTTGATACATAAGTGTTTTAAATAAATAATAAAATCAGCATCTGAGCAATGAAAATCCTTAGAATAGTTACCATCGGGTAGACTTGCGCATACGCCTGAACAGGAATATCTGAATCCAAATAAGAAGTACTGAAAGACAGCGCAGCAGTGTCTGTATAAGCCCCACTGATTAGCCCCGATAAACTAAGGAAATCCAACTTGAAGTAAAATCTTCCTACTAAAATAATGAAAATACAAGGGACAAGCGTAATGATAGAGCCATAGAACAACCAAAGCCAGCCATTATAATGAATGAAATTATCATAAAATTTAGCGCCGGCAGTTATTCCTAATGAAGCGAAGAATAAACAAATTCCCAGCTCTCGCATAAAATGAATTCCTCCATTATTAAAATAAGAATAAATAAAACTAATTCTTCCATAGCGGCTGATGATGAGGGCTGCCAGTAGAGGCCCAGCAGCGAAACCGAGCTTTATTGGCAGTGGCATAGATGGAACAAAAATAGGTATAGAACCGATTAAAATCCCTAAAAGAATTCCCCCGAATAAAGACAAGAAATCCGGTTTCAGCAGGACTTTTTCCGAGTCACCTATCAGTTCTTTTGCCTTTTGGATAGACTCTTCTTTTCCTACAACGCGGATTTTGTCTCCATAGAATAGAACAAGCGAAGGCCTTGCCAGAATTTCTTCTCCAGCACGGAAAATACGGGTGATTTTCAGGTCATATTTCCCGAATAAATCTAAGTCGGATAATTTCTTGTGCACCGCGGTTTTTTTGGTTACAAAGAGATTTTTGACCATGATTTCGCCTCCCTCAATGAAGGAATCTGATGAAATTCGCCCTATTTGGCTGATGAAAAAATCCACATCAGGCTCAGTTCCTACAATCATGAGGACATCTCTATCATTTAGAATCACGCTGGATTCAGGAGTGATCACTTCTTTGGTACCGCTTCTTTTTAGGTGCGTAACGATGATATTTTTGTCAATTTCTTTAATTGCCTCACGAATGGTTTTACCCACGAAATGAGGATTTGTAATTCTACATTTTTTTGGAATAATGGGCTGGGAACGATGAATAATTCGCTCTCTGAATTTGACCAATTCTTTCTGCGGGTCTATTTTTAGCAAAACTCTTGCAATAATAATAGAAAAAATCACTCCCAAAACTCCCATAGGATAGGTGATGGCGTAGCCTATGGCAGGGCTGTTCAGGTGTCTGTCAGGGAACTGTGGGCGTAGTTCGTCAATCATATTTTTCGCGGCTCCTAGGGCAGGTGTGCTGGTTACCGAACCAGACAAAATCCCCACAGTGTTTTCTATTCCTAAATCTGTATTTAGAAATATGATGAAAGCCAATGAAGTACTCAGTAGAATACCACTCGCCGCTAAAATGTTATATTTCAGCCCCTGAGCTTTAAAGGCTGAAAAAAATGATGGACCGAGCTGTAATCCAATAGCATAGACAAAGAAAATAAGCCCCAAATCTCTGATGAAATTAGAAATGGAAGCATCCATCCTATAGCCATAGTGTCCCAAAAAAAGTCCAGCAAACATCACTGCTGAAACTCCTAAAGATGTGTTTTTAATCTTTATATTTCCTAAAAATACCCCCAAGCCAATCGTTAAAATCATTACAATCAGAGATTGTATAGCTGTAGGGTTTTCATTCGGTAACAAAAGTTGTGAAATCCAATCAAGCATCGATTATATATAGTTTTTATCCTTTGCAAATTTAAAGCAAATCTTGAAAAATAAAAAAGACTTAATAACAATAAATTGAACTTTTATTTATATTTGAACTAAAATTTATACATTTGGATAAAATTTAAAATATGAAAGTAAAAGTTTTAGCCTCAGGGTTACTATGTTCAGCAGTGTTTGTAGCTTGTGTTACGAACCCTATGACAGGGCGAAGCAGTCTGCAGTTTCAGAATGACAGCGAACTAGCGCAGATGGCGCTTACCCAGTATAGAAATACTTTGTCTAAATCAAAAGTAATAAGCAATACCAATGAAGCAAAACAAGTAAAAAATGTAGGACAGAGAATAAAAAATGCAGCGGAAAGTTATTATAAAGCGATTGGGAGGGAAAAGGCTTTGTCAAGCTATAATTGGGAATTTAATTTGATTGAAGACAAACAAGTCAATGCATGGTGTATGCCAGGCGGGAAAGTAGCATTCTACACAGGAATTATGCCTATATGTAAGACAGAAACAGGTGTGGCTGTGGTTATGGGACACGAAGTAGCCCATGCACTGGCAGGACACGGAAATGAGAGAGTTTCTTCAGCAATGTTGGCTCAAGTGGGAGGAACATTGGTTAGTGGAGCGATTAAGAATAATGCAATGGCATCAGTTTTTAACCAGTTGTATCCAATAGGAGCGCAAGTGGGGCTTCTAGCATATGGAAGAAGGCAGGAGCTGGAAGCCGATGAAATGGGACTTTACCTAATGGCAATAGCAGGGTATGACCCTAGGGAAGCTCAGCCATTCTGGCATAGAATGGAAGCAGCATCTGGTGGAGCAAGACAACCAGAGTTTCTCTCTACCCACCCAAGTCCAGAGAACAGAAGAAAAGATATGGATAAATACATGCCTAAAGCATTAGAATATTATAAAGCATCAGGAGGAAAATAAATTTAAATAAAGATTATGAAAAGTTTATCAATAGTAGGAGGGATTTTGCTGCTTATTTCGGGAGCGATGTTTTATTATTCCACAGATTTTTTGTTAGAAAAAATCACGATGTCCCACATGATGGGAGTGATGGGCGGAATAGGAATCGGCCTTATCATCGGTGGAATAGTGGGCTATATCAGTAAAGGTTCGGCCATAAGAGAGGAGGAAAAAAGAAAACAGTTTGCCCAATTACAGAAACAAAACAAAGAATTAGAAAAGAAAGTGGAGAACATCAATAATAATGGTTCTTCTAATGTTTAAAGAAATAAAAAAAGCTCGGGAAATTTCCCAAGCTTTTTTTGTGTTTAATGATAAAAATTTAAATCTAAAACTCATACCCAACCCCCAGAACTACGAAGCTAGGACGGTTGTCATATCTCACAGTTTCGGAAATGTTGTTATTGATAAAATCTCTTTGGTCTTTGGAGAAACTGCCTTCGTATCTCGCATTGATGATGAAGTTAGACAATCTAGCCTCTGCACCAACCTGATAGCCAACTGTGAATTTGTTCCCCGCATTTTCTTTGAAATTATTCCATGTATTTTCTTTTGCAAGGTTGTAGGAAGCCACAGGCCCTACGAAAACACCTAAATTATCCGAAATGAGATTCACTCCGACTAATATAGGAACATCTATTCTGTTCGTTTTTGCTTTCAAAGTCGTTTTAGTTCTTCTTTCAGTGAATGAATTATTAAAAGAAGTGTAATAAATTTCAGGCATGATAAACAGTGGAGTAGAAGGGAGGTTTACTCTAGCTGAAAGCCCTACATTAAACCCCGCGCTCTTGTTGCCAGAATCTGTGTAATCTATTACAGATCTTTTTATTTCAGACCATTTGGAAGAACTTGTATTAAGCAAAACATTCGCTTTTACACCTATTTTCACTTGTGAAAATCCCATTAATGAAAGCCCTAAAAGAGCCATACTTGAAATCTTTTTCATAATATTTGAATTTAATCTGATAGGACTATAACGGGAATTAAACTTTTTTATTGTTATTTAATAAATATTGTCTCAGTTCTTTGAATAATTCGGAAGAATAAACAAAATCTATTAAATACTGGCTTTCTGCATTGATGAGAATATCTTTATTCCCTTCCCATTCTTTCACACCTTTTCTTAGATATACGATTTTCTCACCGATGGTCATCACCGAGTTCATATCATGGGTGTTGATAATGGTAGTGGTGTTATATCTTCGGGTAATTTCTTTGATTAAATCATCTATAACCTTCGATGTATAAGGATCTAGCCCTGAGTTTGGCTCATCACAGAAGAGGTATTTAGGATTGTTCACGATGGCTCTTGCGATGGCTACCCTTTTCTGCATCCCCCCAGAAATTTCGGATGGATACTTATGGTCTGCGTTTTCTAGATGAACATCATCTATCACTTCTTTTACGCGTTTTTTCTTTTCGGTATAGGTAAGGTTAGTGAACATATCCAGTGGGAACATGATGTTTTCCTCCACGGTCATAGAGTCAAACAGCGCACTCCCTTGGAATACCGTTCCTATCTCTGCTCTCAGCTCTTGTTTCTGCTTTGGTGTCATTTCTACGATGTTTCGCCCATCGAAGAGGATGCTTCCGCTGGTAGGTTCAAAAACATTTAATAATGACTTCAAAAATACAGTTTTCCCAGAACCACTCTGCCCGATGATGAGATTTATTTTTCCTGACTCTAGCGTAGTGGTTATTCCTTTTAGAATTTCGGCATCCCCAAAACTTTTCTTTAAATCTACTACTTCTATCATTAGCCTAAGAACATTTGAGTTAAAATTAAGTTAGCGATGATGATGGCTACAATAGTCCAAACTACCGCTTGGGTACTTGCACGCCCTACTTCCAGCGATCCGCCTTTTACATTATAACCGAAATATGCTGGAATGGTTGCAATTAGAAACGCAAAAACCGCCGTTTTCATAAAAGCATACCAAATAAAGAATGTAGGAAAATCCATCTGAACTCCCGTGATATAGTTGGATTCCGTCCATGAGCCAGTGAAAACACCAGCCAGATATCCTCCAAAAACTCCCACTACGATACTGATGGCAATGAGCAGAGGATTAAAAATAACACAAGCCAAAATCTTCGGAAGGATAAGGAAGTTAGCCGAGTTTACCCCCATAATGTCCAGTGCATCAATCTGTTCCGTTACTCGCATTGTCCCAATAGAAGACGCGATGTAAGAACCCACTTTCCCCGCTAAAATCACACTGATAATCGTAGGTGAAAATTCCAAGATGAGAACCACTTTGGTAGCGTGTCCTACATAAGGCAGCGGAATGGGAATAGATGCCGTACTAAAGTTATTATACATCTGTATAGCGACCACCGCCCCTACGAATAGGGAAGTGAATAATACTAAACCAAAAGAATCAACTCCCAAATCATTGATTTCTCTCATGAAAAGTTTTGAAAAAACCTTGGATTTCTGTGGTTTTCTCAGAACCTTTCCCAAAAGGAGCACATATTCTCCTAAACTTCTGAACATTCTAAACATGATGCAAAAATAATCTTTTTTGTTTAAATTGCACCACCTAAAATATCATTTGTGGCAAAAGTAAAAACAGCATATTTCTGTCAGAATTGCGGAACGCAGTATTCGCAGTGGCTCGGGCAGTGCAGGAACTGCGGTTCTTGGAATACTCTGGTGGAGGAAATTCTAGAAAAAGCAAAGTCGCCTACCTACCATATTTTGGGCGAAGGGAAACAAAAAGTGGTGACGATAACAGATGTGGAGGTCAATGCCGAACATCGTATAAAAACTCCCAGCGAGGAGCTGAACAGAGTGCTGGGTGGAGGCATCGTGCTGGGCTCGGTTACCTTGATAGGCGGCGAACCAGGGATTGGGAAATCTACACTGCTCCTGCAGCTTGCCCTGAAAATGAAGAAAAAAATACTCTATGTTTCGGGAGAGGAGAGTGCATCACAGATAAAAATGAGAGCGGACAGACTTACCGAAACCCAAAATCCAAATTGTTTCCTCTACACCGAGACTTCAGTGGAAAAAATCCTTTCTGAGGCGAAAAAACTTCAGCCAGATTTTGTGATTATAGACAGTATCCAGACGCTTCAGTCCCAGCTGATAGAGAGTTCGCCAGGGACGGTTTCGCAGATTAGGGAATGCTCTTCGGAGGTCATTAAATTCGCTAAAGAAACCAATATTCCAGTTTTCTTGGTGGGACACATCACGAAGGATGGGCAGATTGCAGGGCCAAAAGTTTTGGAACATATGGTGGATGTAGTTCTCAATTTTGATGGCGACAGAAATCACCTTTTCCGACTGCTGAGAGCAAGCAAGAACAGATTTGGTTCCACTTCTGAAATTGGGATTTATGAAATGATTTCAGCAGGATTAAAAGAAATAAAAAACCCTTCCGAAATCCTCATCACCAAAAAATCCGAAGACCTTTCAGGGAATGCCGTGGCAGTTACTTTGGAGGGAAACAGAGCCATGCTTTTGGAAATTCAGGCATTGGTAAGCAGTGCAGTCTATGGAACGCCGCAGCGTAGCTCCACAGGTTTTGACAGCAAAAGGCTGAATATGCTCCTCGCGGTTTTAGAAAAGCGGGCTGGTTTTATGCTCGGCGCGAAGGATGTTTTCCTAAACATCACAGGAGGGATGAAAACAGGCGACACGGCGCTGGATTTGGCAGTAGTGGCGGCTATCCTTTCTTCCAATGAAGATGAGGCGATACCTGATAATGTTTGTTTTGCGGGAGAAATAGGACTCAGCGGAGAGATTCGCCCTGTTCCACAGGTGGAGAAAAGAATTTTGGAGGCGGAGAAATTAGGTTACGAGAGAATATTCATTTCTAAACAAAACAAACTTCCTAAAAAAGGCTTTAAAATAGAAATTGTGGAAGTCAGCAAAATAGAGGATTTTCATCAAAGATTGTTTTAGGAAGTCAGCCGTTTTTATTGGCTTTATCAACTTTAAATGCAGAATACAAAATGAATTTTTTAGCTCATTCTTATCTTTCTTTTTCCGAGGAACAGCTCGTCGGCAATATGATTGCGGATTTTGTGAAGAACAGAGATGTAGCCCGCCTTCCAGAGAGCATACAGAAAGGCATAAAACTGCATAGAGCGATAGATTCTTTCACAGATGCGCACCCGCTGATACACGAGGCGAAAGCGCCTTTCCGACCGCTGGTGAGATTGTATTCTGGAGCGTTTGTGGATGTGGCGTTTGACTATTTCCTCGCAAATGATACCGTCGAAAATTCCCAGCGCGAGTGGCAGGAGCATTCGCAAAGGGTCTATGCTGTCCTCCGCCGATATGAGGAATTTCTGCCCGAGGTTTTCAAAAAAGTTTTGGATAAGATGCAGCAGGACGACTGGCTCTACAATTACCGAAATGAGTGGGGGATAGACTACAGCTTTCGGAATGTGGTGAACAAAGCCCAGTTTCTGGACAAAACCACCAATGTGTTCCCTGCGTTTTTAGCAAGCAAAGATTTCCTCCGTGAGAAATACGAAATTTTCTTCCCTGAAATAAAATCATTCGCGCAGGATTTTGTGGGTTAAAATAGGAAATTGTTTTTATTGGATAGAAAAACTTTTAATATTTATATAAGAATAATTTGGATGAATACTTAGATAATGATTATAATATTTTTTTACTAAAAAAATTATTTAGTTTTGCAATGTAAAATTATAGATATGAAAATAATTGGTATAGAAACACGCACAACAAATCAGAATGGACAAGCAATGCAGGACATCGGAGGTCTTTGGAATAGATTTTTTTCTGAAAATATCATCAGCAAAATCCCAAATGCAGTGAACAGCAATGTTTATGCTATCTATACAGACTACGAAAGTGATTATACAGGTGAATATACCACGCTTTTGGGACTGGAAGTATCTTCGCTTGATGAAATCCCAAGCGGGTTGGTCGGAAGGGAGTTTCCTAAACAGAATTTTAAGAGATTTCTTGCTAAAGGAGCGATGCCTCAGGCTGTAGCAGAAGCATGGCAGAAAATATGGGAGCAAGATAAGGAGCTAAACAGACTTTATCAATATGATTATGAATTGTATACAGAAAAATCTCAGCAAGGCGACTTCTCGGAAGTAGAGATTTTTATAGGTGTAAAGGATTCCAATATATAAAAAGACAATAAATCTAAATTTTTAAGAAGAATTTGG
Source organism: uncultured Flavobacteriaceae bacterium (assembly GCA_963521545.1). GTDB lineage: Bacteria > Bacteroidota > Bacteroidia > Flavobacteriales > Weeksellaceae > JABCPE02. The sequence continues at coordinate 10,099 of CAUQVP010000047.1, forward strand.
AATAATTTGATAAAGAAATATTAGTATATAATTCCATTCCCTTTGCTTCGGTAAGGGAAATTTTGTTTAATTATAAAATGTTTAATAAATTTGGAGTAAATTTTTAGAAATGAGAAGGATATTATTATTACTTATTGCAATATCATTTATCAGCTGTACGCAGACCCAAAAAGCCGTGTATCAACAGGAAGAAACATACACCCAAGAAGATCGAACACTGATTGTTTTTTATAATGAGAATGAAATTTCTCTTCCGAAATTAAAAAGAAAAGTAAAATCCTATGGTGCGGAAATTATCTATGAATACAAGGAAATGAAAGGCATCGCAGTGAGAATCTCCCAAGGGAAGTCCATAGAACAGGGGAGAAAATACTTTGAAAATATAAAAGGAGTAACCAATGTCATGAAAGACAGCAAAGTAGAATTGCATTAGAAAGTTTTTTATAAAAGAAAATCCCTATCACAGATAGGGATTTGTTTGTTATTTCTTTTCTTCACTATCCTCAGGAAAACGGCTGAGGGTAAGGTCTTTTGAGATTGCTGCCAATTCCATTTTCAGCTTACCAGAAAGCGTCTCGATGACTACGCCATCTTCTGCAATGGAGAAGATACGCCCGTGGATACCAGAAGTCGTTACGACTCTTCTCCCTGGTTTCAGATTCTCCTGAAATTGTTTTTCTTTTTTCTGTTTTGTGAGCTGTGGTCTTATCATTAGGAAATAGAATGCGACCAAAATCAGCAACATCGGTATGAACTGTTGTAAGTTTTCCATTTTTATTAAAGTTTTTCTAAGTGATTATTGTACATTCGCCTTAAAACTCAGCGTGATAGGAGAGTTTTCTGCGTTCATGAATACTTGTGCAGTTTTTGTTACAGCTCCGTTGAAGTTTTTAGAGTCAAAACTCAGCGTTACTTGTCCCTTTTCTCCTGGTGCGATGGCATCTTTGGTGTAGTCTGGCGCTGTGCATCCACATGCAGGCTGCACGGAGTTGATATATAGGGGCTTGTCACCTGTATTGGTTACCTCGTAGACATGCTGCACCACTTCGCCTTTTTTCATAGTCCCGAAATCATGCTCTTCTTTAGCAAAATTCGCCTTCGTCATTGGTTGTTCTGGTTTAGCTTCTTCCACAGGCTCTGGCATTGGGTCTGCTTTTTCGTTTTTTTGGCAAGATACTACTGCAAGGAGAATCATTAGCCCTATTCCTGAAAGTTTCAAGGTGTTTTTCATTTCTTTTTTGGTTATTTTAAGGTTAAAATTTAATTTCTATTGTTGCTTTTGATGTATCGGTCAAGGATTCCGTTTACAAAGATTTGAGATTTATCAGTAGCGAAAGCCTTTGCGATTTCTATATATTCGTTGATGATGATTCTGGCAGGAGTCAGAGGGAAATAGTCCAATTCTGAAATAGCGGTAGCCAGAATGATTTTGTCCATTAGTGAGATACGGTCTAAATCCCAATTCTCCAGTCTTTCTTCTATTTTTTTTTCGGTTTCTTCCCAGTGGTTCAGGGTTTCGTTGAGCAGTTTCAGAGCGAAATTTCTATCGTCTTCATCTTTTATCATCTTTATCAAAGTATGCGAAGGTTTGTCCTTGCTGAGGAAACCGAGAGTTTTCTGCGTCATGGAGTTGGCGATGTGGAAATCATCCGCCCAGTGAAGTTCTAAATCTTCCAAATGGTTCTGGAAGTCTTCGTTTTCTGCGACATACCTTAGGAAAACTTTTCCGATGAATTTTTGGTCTTCCTCGAAAGAAAATTCATCTCCTTTCATATAATCCTGAAAGAGTTTGCTCGCTTTTATTTTGTTAAAAACCTTGATGAGCAGGTCATCGTGGATGTCCCAGATTAGATTCTGATGTTTAGTGCTGAAAGACAATCTTTCTTCATTTTGCTCGAGAAGTTCTATCGCCTGATTTCGGATGAATTTCCGATTAGGATTGAGGTCTTGTTCGGTTTTGATGTACTTGTTTTTGTTCAGCTCCATTTGTTTCTCCGCTATTTTTTTCAATGCGATGAGAAAATTAAGCTGATAGATGTACAAAGAGTAAATCTTATCTATCTCGGCAAACATATTTCTTGCCAAAACATCCTGTTTTATAGGATTCTGCTGATAAGAATAAAGGGTCTGGATGGTTTTTTCTCGTAATTGTCTTCTTCCTAACATTTTTCAAAGAACTTTAAGTGGGCAAAGATAAAAAAATAAAATATTCAATATCAAACATCAATTATTTTTTTGATGAATTTTGTATCTTTACGCCGTTATTAAGCAGATTGAAAGTGAAAAGAAAAATTATCTTCTGGACAGTTCTTTTAGGGCTGTTTTCTTGTGAAAAAAAGGAGAATTTGGAAAAAATATCTTCCAAAGAGAGTGATGATTTGCTCAAAAAAATAGAGCTCCCACGACCAGAGGAAAAACCAAAAAAAAATATTATAAACATAGTAGCGGTGGGCGATATCATGATAGGAAGCGCCTATCCGTCTAAAAAATATCTTCCGAAAGATGATGCGGTAGGAAGTTTTTCAGAGGTAAAAAATCATCTGAAAGGCGACATCGTTTTTGGGAATTTGGAAGGTGTTTTTTTAGATGAAGGAGAATCCCAAAAATGCGAGGACAAAGAGCCACAGCACTGCTATGTTTTCAGAATGCCCGAGCGGTACGGGAAAATCATCAGAGAAGCAGGGTTTAATCTGATGAGCACCGCGAACAACCACGCAGGAGATTTTGGATTGATAGGAAGGAAAACCACAGCGAAAGTCCTTGATGATGCAGGAATTTATCACGCAGGGACAAAGGAGTATCCAGTCGTGATTTTTGAAAAAGATAATATAAAATACGGCTTCTGTGCCTTTGCACCGAATAAAAATATGCTTTCCCTGCTGGATGTCAAAAAAGCCAAAGAAATAGTGCAGGAACTAAAATCCCAAACGGACATTACCATCGTTTCTTTTCATGGCGGTGCGGAAGGGACAGAATATGTGAGAGTTCCTAAAAAAGCAGAAATTTTTTACGGAGAAAATAGAGGAGATGTGCATCATTTCGCGCGTTCTGTGGTGGATGCAGGAGCGGATATCGTGCTGGGACACGGCCCGCATGTGACCCGCGCAGTGGAAGTTTATAAAAACAAATTCATAGCGTATAGTCTTGGGAATTTTAATACTTATGGGAGGTTCAGCCTTACGGGCGACAAAGGCATCGCGCCTTTGCTGGACATAAAACTAAAATCCAATGGTGATTTTCTCTCTGCAAAGGTGGTTTCTGTGAAGCAGACCAAAGAAAAAGGACTTGAGCTGGATGCAGAAAACAGGGCATTTCAGCGGATAAAACAACTTACCAAACTGGACTTTCCAGAGCAGAATTTGAAATTTGAAGAAAACACGATAAAACTTTGATTTTTCGGTTGAACAAAGATAAAATCCTATTCGAGGGTGTAAAATGACAACTCAGTAGGATTTTTTCTATTTTTTAGGTATGAAATTTTAAATTTGAATATTTTTAAATAAAAAAATCATCAATTTATTTTAAAAATCCACTACTATGTATTGCATAGTTTAGAAAAATTATTTATGTTTGCGACAAGAAATCATAAAATTAATACGAAATGAAAAAACAAATTGCTGTATTATCGCTTCTTATTTCCGCGATGGGATGGGC
>CAUQVP010000048.1:0-13652 GCA_963521545.1 uncultured Flavobacteriaceae bacterium
AATGGATTTACAAACAGCAAAAAAGAAAGCTACGAGAGTCCTCATAGCTGGTATAATTTCCAACTTCTCTGTTGGGATATTATACACTTGGAGTAACTTGAAGGATGCCCTTCAGTACACTGCAAAAAATGGATTCCAAGACAACACATTGGCCATTGACTCTGCTGACAGATTGTACTCTGCTTGGGGACAGTCTGACCTAGCATTACCTTATGGTATTGGAGGTTTTACTTCAGCGTTTATCGTTGTATTCGCTGGAGCTTGGCAGGATAAAATCGGTCCTACTAAGGTTATCTTGATCGGGGTGTTAATGACAGGGATCGGAGCTATCCTTTGTAGTTTCTTGACTAACCATCCTTATTTATTTACTTTCGTATTCGCTATGATCGTAGGTAATGGTATCGGATTCGTGTATGCTTGTCCTCGTGCGGCTGCGATGAAATGGTTCCACCCATCTAAAAAAGGGATGATCAACGGTCTTGTAGTAGCAGGATTCGGTCTTGGAGCTCTTTGGTTAGGACCACTTGAAACATTGTTCTTAAAACAACAAGCGTTCATCTGGACTATCGATTCTTTCCCTCACTTATCATTAGAAAATACTTTGAGAGTATTAGGATGTGCTATCCTTGCTATGGGTATCCCAGCTGCATTGAATGTAGTAAACCCTCCTGCAGGATATGAAGTACCTGAACCAGAAGTAGATGCTAACAAACCAGTAAAAGAAAACGCTAAGAAAACAGCTTCTATCGGAACTGCAGCTATGGCTAAAACTTGGCAAGCTTGGGCATTGTTCTCTATCTATGCTCTATATTGTTCTGCTGGTGCGATGGTTATCTCTAACTCTTCTGACATCATGAGAGTACAGTCTGGACTAAAAGCAGGAACTATTGCTGCTGAATACGCAGAAACAGCAACTGCATTACTAGGGGTGATGGTACCAGTAACTTCTATCTCTAACGCTACAGGTCGTGCATTAGGAGGTATGATTTCTGACATCATCGGTAGAAAGAATGTATACTATGTAATCCACACTATCCAAGCGATTAACATGTTCTTCTTCCACACTTATGACACTCCAGTAAAAATCATCTTAGGAACTATCCTTACTTGTGTGGTTTATGGTTCTGTAATGAGTACAACACCATCTATTGTAGCTGACTACTTCGGTCTTAAAGCTTACGGTGCTAACTATGGTGTAGTGTATACAGGTTGGGGAGCATCTCTAATCATTGGTCCACAAATCGCGGCTTACTCTAACAAATTGGCTGAAGCAAACAACGCGCCAGGTGAAGCTTATTTCTTCGCTTACCACGCAGCTATCGTGTTGATCGCAATTTCATTCGTTCTTGCATTCTTGGTTAAAAAACCTAAATTCAGACAAGAAGATGTTATTGATGATTACATCTTAGGACCAGATGAACTTAAAAAATAATTAAGTTTAATTATAAATAAAGACTCCCATTTGGGAGTCTTTTTATTTTGAGAATATTCTAAAATCATATCAAAAATAAATCCGAAGCGATTCCATCTGCAAAAAACCAATGCTTCTCAGGGATTTTGAGATAATTATTTTCTATGAGAAGAATTCCCTGCTCTATTTTAGGCTGAATATCAGCATTGAATTTTTGTATAATTTCATCTGAAAAGTCGTTTTTTATTTTTGCTAAATCTACTCCCCAGCTCGTGCGAAGTCCTATCATCAGCATTTCATTATATCTATCTTTTTCGGACAATATTTCTTTTTCTATTGGTAGTTTGCCTTGCAAAAGATCTTTGATGTATAACGAGTTGTTAGCAATGTTCCATGCTCGGATCTGCTCTCCATCGTAAGAATGTGCCGAAGGCCCGATTCCTAAATAGGGTTTATATTTCCAATAAGAAGTATTGTGTTTAGAATAAAAATCAGGCTTCCCGAAATTTGATATTTCATAATGGTCAAAGCCATTATCTTTCAAAAAATCTACCATGTAGTAGAATTCCTCGTTTTGTGTATTTTCTTTCGGAGGGCTTATTTTTCCTTTGGTTATCCAGTTTTCAAGAGCAGTTCTCGGCTCTATGGTCAGCGCATAAGAAGAAATATGCGGAACTTCCAGCTCTATGGCTTTATCCAAATTTTGCTTCCAAATTTCAAAATTCGATGTAGGCGCTCCGTAAATTAAATCTATACTAATATTCTGAATACCTGCATCTTGTGCCCTTTTCACTGAAGATTCTGCTTGTGAGGAACTGTGCGCACGATTCATCAGCTTCAAATCTTCATCATGGAAACTCTGTATTCCTATGGAAAGTCGGTTAATCCCAATTTCTGCAATTCCCTTCAAAAATTTTTGGTCTAAATCATCTGGATTTGCCTCCAAGGTAATTTCTATATCCCTAGAAAAATCAAAATATTTCAGGATTTCATCCATCAACATTTTAATTTCATCCACTTCCAAAATAGACGGCGTTCCTCCTCCGAAATACAGGGTTTCTAAGGTTTTGTTTTTCAGCTCATTATTTCTTAATGATAATTCGTTTTTAATGGCGAAAAGCATCTCATTTTTCAATTTCAAAGAAGTAGAAAAATGAAAATTACAATAGCTGCACTTCTGTTTACAAAAAGGAATATGAATATAAAGCATAAAGAAAAAACTCCCTCAGCGGGAGAATATATTTCATAAAAGCGAACCTCAAAGGTACGCCTTTATTTGCAATAAAAAAATAGTTTTATGTGCTTTTTTTAGCGTAAATTTGAGATATATAACTTTCTCGTAATAAATGAATTAAATCATAATTTAACCTAAATTTTTCTAAAAATGAACAAAGAACAAATGTATGCTGCTTGTGAATTTGACAGCGAGGGAAATCTACTATGGGCAGGAGGAACTGCCGAAAAGCCTTGGATAGTATCTACCTATAACGCTGGTATTTTGAATAAAGACTGGGTTGGTGGAAAATCTGCAAAACAGGCTGATATTTTCCGAAAACTAAATGGACTAGACAGCCATATGTCTCCAAAAGCACAGGAAATCATAGATTCATTAAAAAATCAACCTCTTCATGTAATTGCTGAAAATCAGTTCGCGGTAACAGATTATGCATATCAGTTGTTCATCTCTCCTCTTCTTCCTGAATTGAGAAAATTTTTAGACAGAAATATATTAGATTTACAAAACAATGAAAGTTTTTCCACTGCGGAAAAAAACTGCCAAGACCTCATCAGAAAAGTAGAATTTTCTACGGAATTTGTAGAAGCGGTGCGTGTCGCTTTCGAATGGCTGGACAAAAAAAATCCTAATGTCCCAAGAGCTGTCCGTTCCACAGCGCCTTCCGAAGATGGAGGAGAATTCAGCGGAAGTGGAAAATATTCTACTAAACTACGCCAGTTTGGTTTTGAGGAAGTTCTCAATGCTATCAAAGCTTGTTTCGTTTCTCGTTTTAATCGTGGTGCACTGCACTATCAGTTTTCGGCTCCACATGCTTTCGGCGAGGATTTAGCATCTCTTTCATTTGCTGTGATGGTACAGGATATGCAGCCGAGCATAGATGTGGCGGGAACTATTTTCACGGCTGACACACAGAGCAATCACCCTGGTTTTGTAGAAATTAACTTCACTTACGGACTTGGCGAAGCTGTGGTTTCTGGTAGAGTTTCTAGTGACTCTTGGATTTTTGCAAAAAGACCTTTGCGACTAAAAAAAGATGGTCTAATAGACTTTAAACTCGGTGAAAAACAAGAGTATTTCGATGGAGAATGGCATAAAAACACTCCTGAAAACTCTGCAAAAAAATGTATGGCTGATGAGACTGCTTCTACCCTTTCTACAATAGGAATGCTCCTTGGCGATTTATTCAGAGAACTGGATGTGGAAAGTATAGAGAGTGATTTGGAGGCGGCTATTAACTTTAAGACAAACACCATCATCATCACTCAGCAGAGAGCAATCACCACTCTGAAACACGAGCCTATACATAAGAAATTCACTCTCGATGGACTGAATGAAGATGGACAAGAAAACGCTACTTTAGAAAGTGCGCTGCTTCTAAAATCAAAAGGTATCAATGCTGGGATTCCAAGTATCACGCACGGAGTTGTAATCTCTCTCTTTGGCGAAGGAGCTGAGTTCAAAAGAGATTTTGAAAAGAAATTTAATGAAAAGAAAAAACAAATCACAGATAAATACGGCGACAAAATAGGAGTAATCCTCGTAACAGCAATGACTTACCCATGGATGGAGCCTTCTATGGAACAAACTGTAGCCTGCATTACCACTCGTGGAGGGAAAAATGACCATACTCCTATCTGGTGTAAAGAACATGGCCTGCCGTGTGCTGTATCCGTAAAGGGCGCACCTGAATTCCTAAAAGACGGCAACCTAATCACTTACTATGGCGTGGGAGATACTCCTGCTTTTTATGAAGGTCGCCACCAGTATTCTGTAACAGAAACACAATTAGAAGGGCTAAAACCTTCTCCTATCCCTATCCGTCTGATAGTATCCGATGCGAGTACAGCTAGGTCTGTATGTATGCGTTCTTATTTCCCTTCTCTCAATATTGGTAGAGGTTCTGGACTTGTTCGCTGGGAAATGCTGGCAGCAAAACTTAGAGTGCATCCTATGGCGGTGATGAATTATTCTACTTTGGAGAGTGACTTCTTACAGCTGGTAGGTCAGGGAAGAATGACAAAAGAAGAAGCTGTAAAAACAGCCGAAAGTGTAGCTGAATTTATCCGAACTGAATCTGGTGAGCTTTCTCCTGTGGATTGGTATGTAAAAGCCCTCGCAAGGGAAATTGCTGGAATCGTTTCGCCATACTATACTGATGATATCAATGAGCCTATGGTCGTGCGTCTTCCTGACTTTAAAACCAATGAACATGCTGATTTATTAGGTGGTAGAGCCTATGAACCTGTAGAAGAAAACCCTATGCTGGGAGACAGAGGCGCAGGAAAATATTTAGGAGCATACCAAAAAGCATTCCTTGCCATAGACCTAAAAGCTTTGGCATATGTGATAAATGATATGGGATATACCAATATCCACATAGAAGTTCCTTTTGTGAGAACACCTGATGAGATGAAAGAAGTTGCTAGATTGGTAAAAGAAAGCGGTATCAATATTCCTCTTCAAATGATGTTTGAACTTCCTGTGAATATTTCTCGCGCAACAGAGTTTTTCAAAGTGTCTGATGGTGGTCAGATAGGGTCTAATGACCTTTTACAACTGGAATTCGGATTAGACCGCTCTGGAGGAGATATTCTGCCTTGGCATATACAACATCTACAATCTAGAATAGAAAACCTCATCCAAGAAAGAAATACTACAAAACCTGAGTTCCATTTAGGTCTCTGTGGAAACCTTCCTTCTACCAATCCAGAGTTTGCAAAATGGCTGGTAGATGCTGGAATAGACGAGTTCTCTGTCACGCCTGATGCTCTGATTCCTGCCCTGCTGGGAGTAACTGGAGAAACACCCGATGGGAAACAAAACATCATGGTTTATACCGCAGAAGGCGAAGTATTCGTAAATGGACAAAAAGCATAAATCAAACAAAAGAGAGAGACCAAAAATCTCTCTCTTTTCTTTTTTAAGAATTAAATATTTTATTTTTAATTCGAAGCTAAATAATTTCTCCATTTTTCAGCAGCTTCCTGCATGTCCTTTGGCATTGGACTCTCAAAATACATTTCCTTTTTGGTTGTCGGATGGATAAACCCAAGTGTATGAGCATGCAGAGCGTGTCTTGGTAATATTTCAAAAATATTTTGGATAAACTGCTTGTATTTCGGAAGATTTTGTCCCCTTAGAGGAATATGTCCTTCATATCTTTCATCATTGAAAAGAGTGTGCCCTATGTGGCGGAAATGAGCCCTTATCTGATGCGTTCGTCCTGTTTCCAGCTTACATTCTACCCAAGTCATATATCGGAAACGCTCTAAAACTTTATAATGAGTCACAGCGTGTTTGCCGACGCTTCCATCTTCATAGACCGCCATCTGCATTCTATTTTTTTCGTGGCGTCCTATGTGTCCGCGAATAGTTCCCTCATCATTTTCTAAATTTCCCCAAACAAAAGCCCAGTAGAGCCGTTTGGTTTTTCGTTCAAAAAACTGTTTCGCAAGGAAACTCATTGCATATTCATTTTTAGCAATGACAAGAAGCCCAGAGGTATCTTTATCAATCCTATGAACCAGCCCCACACGGTCTAAATCCGTTTTCAAACCATTTTTCTCAAAATGATAGGCCACGGCATTGACTAGTGTTTTATCCCAGTTCCCAAAACCAGGGTGTACAACCATTCCTGCTTCCTTATCCACTACCAATACATCATCATCTTCATAAACGATATTGATAGGAATATCCTGAGGAATGATAACATTTTCGCGAGGAGGATGAGCGAGAAGAACCGAAATCTGGTCGTTAGGTTTTACTCTATAGTTCTGTTTTACAGGAACTCCATTTACAACCACATTACCAGCGCGGCAAGTCTGAGAAATTTTATTTCGGGAGGAATTTTGTCTAAAAATCAACAAAAATTTGTCTATCCTGAGAGGTTCCTGATTCTTATCTACGACAATATTGAGATGCTCATACAGATCACTCCCTTCCTCCAAAGATTCATTGAGAACCTCATCTTCTATAAAATCTTCATTTTCTTCTATCATCTTATTTTCTCTACTCTACTACTACTTTTTTAGGTTTTGGTTTTTCGGCTGGTTTCGTAGTGTTTTCTTTAGGTTTTTCCTCTGTTTTTTTAGTGTCTTTTTTCTCCTCAGGTTTTTTCGTTTCCGCTGGTTTAGCAGGAGAAGACTCTACTTTTATGTTTTGCTTTGTAGAAGAAGGATATTCCATCGGTGTATTAGCCTGTCTGGTTTCCCTTGCTGGTTCACTTGGTTCATCCTTCGGAAGTCCATATATTTTATCCAGCTCTCTTGCTTTATCGACCATTTCGGCAGGCGTTTTCTTACTTGCCCAGACATCTATCTGCATTCCTTGGTCTCTAAGGCTACCCACGGCAGGGTCTTGGTAGTAGACTATATCATTTTCATCTTTTACTCCGCTTTCGTATTCTGCGATACCAAACTCAAAATTATTAGCCATAATCACTTCGCGAGCTTCTTTCACAGTAAGTCCTACTACATTTGGAACAGCGATATCCCTAAGCGGCCCAGAACCGATAATCAAATCTATTACAGAAAACTTCGGTAGGAGAGTTCCTGGTTTTAGTTCCTGTCCTTTATATATCATTTTCAGAACGGCATCTTTCTGGATACTTGGTTCATAGATGGTATCACCCACTTTTAGTCCCACAAGCTCTAACCTACTAAATGCCAATCCTTTATATTTTTCTAAAAGATTAGGAACTTCCACTTTTGCCCAAGTTTTTGGATTGATTCTCAGGATAACAGTCCTGCCCTCTTTCACACGAGAACCTGCGGCAGGATAAATTTGTAACACCTGAAAAGGCTTGTATTTAGGGTCGTATTTAAAACTATCCACTTCCACATCCAGCCCCATGTTTTCTAATTCTTTTACGGCCTCTTGGACAGACATATTTACCACATTCGGAACGGGTACCTCTTTTCCGTGGTTGGTGTGAGTATCCAGCCATCTGAATGTCCCCCAAACCAAACCAAAAAATATCCCTAGGGTAATTAAAATATTTACCCAAACTTTCCAGTGAAGAAATGATTTAAACATATTTTTAGTGTCAATTAAATTGCAAAAGCAAATATATAGTTTTTCATTAAATTTTTCCTATTTTTTGTTTACTTTTGCCCAAAATTATCATAATGTTTGATGACCTAAAGCCTATTCTTATCCTGTTATTAAGGTTTTTAGCAACTTATCTGGGATTGATTTTACTTTATCAGTTTTATCTAAATCTATACTCCGATGCCGCCGCAGACCCTTTGACCAGAGTTATAGCAGAGCAGTCTACTTTCTGCATGAATAAAATGGGCTACAATACCCAGCTGATAGAATCCACCGAAAAGAGCGGTTTATATTTCTATATCAATAACATATGGGCTACCACGATGATTGAGGGCTGTAATGCCGTTTCCATCATGATTCTGTATCTTGCCTTTATTTTTACTTTTTATAGAGGAGTTCAGACTTTTTGGTTCGCCGCTTTGGGACTGGTTTTCCTTTATGTAGTGAATGTTACGAGAATTGCTCTCATTAACATTGTCTATATGGAGCTTTCACCAGAGCATTTTAAGATTGCTCACGATTACGCCTTTCCTGCCATTATCTATGGAGGCGTGGTTTTTCTTTGGATTATCTGGATTAAATTTTTTGTTAAAAGATGAAACATTGGAACTGGATTGGTGTTGCCATTTGTGTAGCAGGACTTATTGGAGTGAGATATCTGGAAAATGTTCTATTCTACGACCCTTTTTTAGATTATTTCGCCAATATTGGCAACCCTGCATTTCCTCAGTTTGAGTGGGAAAAACTCATCGCCAGCCATCTTTTCAGGTTTTTATTAAATCTTATTTTTTCTTTGGGAATTGTTCATTTTCTGTTTTTAAATAAAAAATGGACTGCCCAAGCATTAGTTTTAATCACTTTATCTTTCGCTCTTTTCTTCCCTATTTATCTGTATTCTGTCTATACGGAATTTAGTTTTGGGAATTTGTTCTCGTTTTACATCAGAAGATTTGTGATTCAGCCTTTGCCCATTTTACTGATAGTTCCGCTGTTTTATTACAGAAAAAATCTTATAAAATAAATCAAGGCTCATTTTGATAAGCCTTGATTTTTTTTTCTACAAATTATCCAAATCTTTTTTGAATTTTTCTATTCTAAAATCCGTGGAGATAGTTCCTTTTTCTATTTTTTCTTTCGCATAGAGTTTTGTTTCAGTTTCGGTTTTTTCTAAAAGATAATCGTAAGATCCTGCGGTAGAAATTAATTTAACCAAAACAGGCGAAATTTCTAAACAAATAAAAAGTCCCATGATGAACATCGCCGCTACAGCCATGATGGGATTTGCCCCTAACTCATCCAGTGCCTGAAGCCTCGCCGCGAAACCATTGAACCTATTTTCTGAATCCTCACTGTTTTTCTGCTCCGTTTGTAGGTTGGTATAGACCTTGGAGATTTCCTCATCCAGATATTTCAGTCGTGGTTCCATCTGCTTTTGGTAGGCTTCCAGCTCTTTTTTCTTATTGTCGCGGATTTCGGTTTTTCGCTTTGCATTTGGCCCAAAACCAGCCTTGCCACTCGTAAGTCCTGTTTCTTTGCCCAGAACCTCTCTTTCCAAATCCACCACTGCGGAATCATAGGCTTTTTGGTAGGATTCTATTTGACTTTGGATTTGTTCTTTTTCTTTTGCAAAAGGCCCTGACTGCTGTAAAATCCTGCTGTTCATCTGTTCCTGAAGTTCGGTTTTATTCCTTTGGATGATGGTGTTTAGCTGTTTATTGATTTCTTTTTCAAAAATCTTTAATTCCAATGGCTTTGAAATAACAATCCCTAAAAACACCGCCAAAACCAAACGAGGAAGAGTCAGCAGAAGCTGGTTTTTCCAAGAAACCGTTTTCTTGATAGAGGATACGATGTATCTGTCCAGATTAAAAATCATCAATCCCCAGATAAATCCCGCTGCCAGCGCAGCATGGAAATCATCAAAAATGGTAAAGGTAGCATACCCTGCGGAGATTCCCGCAAAAAAACCTGTGAATAAAACAATCCCTCCGATGCCGGAATATTTATTCCACTCGGAAGGAGTTTTCTTTAAGATGTGAAGATTCGCACCAGAGCAAATCATCAAAAATTTCTGAATAAAGTTTATTTTCATTTTTCCGTACTATGTGTACGGTGTTATACCAAAATTATACCAACTGATTTTTGACCAAATATTCTGCGATTTGGACAGCGTTCGTAGCTGCTCCTTTTCTTAGATTATCCGCCACTATCCAGCAGTTGAGCGTTTTTGGCTGAGAATTATCTCTTCTTATTCTTCCTACAAAAACCTCATCTTTCCCTTCGGAATAGAACGGCATAGGATATTTTTTATTGGCTACATCATCCTCCACGATAACACCTGGTGTTTTTGAGAGAATCTGCTTAACTTCCTCTATATCAAAATCTTCATTAAACTCAATATTCACACTCTCAGAATGTCCGCCCTGCACAGGAACACGAACGGCTGTCGCTGTGATTTCAAAACTGCTGTCGCCCAAAATCTTTTTAGGTTCAGTCATTAGTTTTAGTTCTTCTTTTGTGTAGTCATCATCTGCGAAAACATCACAATGCGGAAGTGCATTCTTGAAAATCTGATAAGGATAAACTTTCTCGCACTCTTCGCCTTTTATTTCTTGGTTGAGCTGGTCTACTGCCGCTTTACCTGTTCCCGTAACTGACTGATATGTAGACACTACTACTCTTTTCAACCCGTATTTTCTGTGTAATGGATTTAGAATCATTACCAGCTGAATAGTAGAGCAGTTAGGGTTTGCGATGATTTTGTCTTCTTGGGTCAGAACATCAGCATTTATCTCTGGAACGACCAATTTTTTGGTAACATCCATTCTCCAAGCCGAAGAATTATCAATCACCGTAGTTCCTGCCTCTGCAAATTTCGGTGCAAACTCTAGAGAAGTCCCTCCACCAGCCGAAAACAGCGCTATCTCTGGCTTCATATCGATGGCATCCTGCATGGACACTACCGAATATTCCTTGCCTTTAAAACTAATTTTTTTTCCAACAGATTTTTCCGAAGCCACTGGGATGATTTCCTGCACAGGGAAATTCCTTTCTTCCAAAACTTTCAGCATGATTTGTCCTACCATTCCTGTAGCACCCACTACCGCAATTTTCATATGAGTAAATTCAAAATTTTAATTAACCAAAAATAAGTCTCCAAGGATATGCATACTCAAAAAGTAATGCCGCTACCAATGCGATAACTACTATCTTTAGGCTTAGTTGTTTATTATTTTTTATGTATTTGTATACATATGTCATCATTCCTGCGCAGAGTAAAATGCTTATCCCATACTCAAAATGTTTCAAAAATGAAGAAAATCCTGAAACCTCCGAAAACTCTGGTGAATAAATTCCTAAAAAAACACCCAATATACCCTGAACATATAATAACATCATCGAAAAAAAGTTTGTTTTTCTCAAAACATCTGAAACTGCACCTTTATAACTAAGATGCGCCTGTAATAATAGAAAAATAAACGCTCCAAAAACTACCACTGTGGAAAAAGAAATTCCCTTGTGAGTACTATATACACTATTAAATAAATCCTCCATCTTTTATTCTAAATTAGAAACGCAAATATAAAAAAATCCTAACTAATTAAAGTTAGGATTTCCATTTATTATCTTCTTGTTTTTTTTACTAGAAGTTGAATGTAACAGATGCAGACCAAGTTCTACCATATCCAAAATAAACTTCATTAGTTGTAGCTATTCCTTTATATGTTTTACTACCTGCTCCTGCATGTATATTAGTCTTAGATTCTGCAATGTATGTAGTATCTAAAACATTATAAACATTTCCTCTAAAAGTGAATGATTGATTGTTTCCAATGCTTAACTTATAAGATAACCCTACATCTAATAAATTATAGCTTGGTAATCTCAATGAACCATTATGATTAGCTTCTCGGAAATTTTGAGGAGAAACAGATGCATAAAGATGATCTACATATCTCCAATCTGCATTCAGTGACAATCCTTTCACTGGTCTTACTTTCAATCCTAAATTAGTTGTAAGTTGGGCAGCATCACCCACTTTAACATCTGATAAATATAGGGTAACATTCTCGATTGGCTTTTTATACTCATCATAGATAACCTCATTATTATCTGTAAAGTAACTTGCTGATGCTTTTCCCTTATAATACCAATCACCAAAAGAGAAAGCTCCTGTAACTGACAATAGATTAGAGAGCTTATATTCTGCGTCCAATTCTACCCCTTCGTGGATTTCTTGTACGCCATACACACTTGCTCTTCCTTGTATTTCTTGACCTGATAATTCAGGATATTTACCATCAGCACCTGGCGTAGCACTATAATCATAAGATTTAAACCTATTAGTTATAGGTACATATCTATCCTTCCAGCTTGTTCTATATAGATTCACATTAGCATTGAAAACACTTGATCTGAAACTATACCCTAACTCCATACCAAAAATCTTTTCATTAGTTAGGTTTTGATTAAGGTAGTTTCTATTATTAGCATATACCGCATTCATAAACGGCTGCTTCTCATAGTATCCAATATTTGTGAAGATATTATGATTTTCGTTGATATTATAGTTTAAACCACCTTTAATATTAAATCCAAATAGATATTTAAATCCTGTCTTTACATCCATTTTAGAATTTGAATTTCCAGCAACAGCTAATGTACCTGGCAACAAGAAATGGTCTATTCTTTGATATCCTTGCTCTGAAATAGCTCCTTGTAAGAATGCAGATAATTTGTCATTACTATACTCTACTTGCCCAAATACTCCCCCCCATAGCACTTCTCCATCATTATCATAAGCTATATGCTCAGCACTAATTTTATTAAATGGATTCCAAGGAACTTGGATGTTATGAGTAGAAGTAATTATTCTATTTCCGATATTTTTATTAGAGGCATCTGTGTAAGAATTAGCTCCTAACATATCCGTGATTACACGATAATGATATCCTTTATAGTATCTACCATCTAGTCCTGCACTAAGTTGCCAATTAGAGTTAAATTTATGAGTAAAACTTGTCAAGAATCCATACCAATCATGTTCATTAGTTGATGCTGCTCTAAGTATTTTAGGGGATGTAGGATTAGCCATATTATCAGCTACCATTTTATCATAATCAAGAAGACCATCAGCTGTTCTATAGTTATTAAAGTTTCTTGCAACAAGTGGAGATGCTCCAGTTCCTCCTCCTCTACCTAATGAAGCGTAGAATACTGTAGCTAGCTTATTTTTTTCATTAATATTCCAATCCCAGTTAAACATTGCAACAGGCTTATGATAGAAATTTCTAGCCCACACCATCTCTCTACCATTCAGATAACCCCTTAGAGGATTATATTTTCTATTTGGCTTATCTACGCCATTACCATATTTAATATAATCATCTATAGAAACTTGGGAATACCTTTGGTCATGCACTTGCGGAGCTCCTGTAACCATAAACTGAAAATCATGTTTTTTATTAGGCTGGAATCCCAATGCAAAGAAATAGCTATATGCTTCAAAATCAGTACCATGAGCATACATAGCTCCCGCTGTTCTACTTAGTAAGAATGAAGTAGACCACCCTGATTTGCTCTTTCCTGTATTATAGGAGAACAATGCCTTATGATATCCATCGTTACCCACTCCTATGGTCACTGTTCCCTGTTTTTTCTTATCTGCTGCCCTCGTTATGATATTTATAGTACCACCCACAGAAGCAATGGCAAGTTTAGATGCACCTAAACCTCTTTGCACTTGCAATGCAGAAGTTACATCAGAAATACCCGCCCAATTAGACCAGTATACTTTTCCTCCCTCCATATCATTCACTGGCATACCATTTACCATTACAGCAATATTCTCGTTTTGGAATCCTCTAATGTTAATTTTAGAATCTCCAAAACCACCTCCTGCTTTTGTAGCATATACAGAAGGAGTTGAGTTCAAAACCTCAGGGAATTCCTGGT
>CAUQVP010000049.1:0-13543 GCA_963521545.1 uncultured Flavobacteriaceae bacterium
AAATGAAAAAACAAATTGCTGTATTATCGCTTCTTATTTCCGCGATGGGATGGGCTCAAGAAGACAAACCACAGACCCAAAAGAAAGAAAAGGAAATAAAAGAAGTAACGATTACGAAAACCAAAAAAGCGGTGGAGCAGAAGGCTGACCGCACGATATTTGATTTTTCTGAACAGCCGAATCTCAACACGGGAACGGCGCTGGAAGGAATCAAAAAACTGCCAGGGCTTATCGTTTCAGACCTTACAGGAATGGCATATCAAGGGAAAATGCTGGATGTCTATATGGATGGGCGACCGCTGAATATTACCAGCAATGAGCTAAGCGCCTTTTTAGAAGGAATGCCCGCAAATGCCATAGACAGGATAGAGGTGGTAACCAGCCCAGGAGCGGAATATCCAGCAACTTCTGGTGGTGCGATTCTGAATATAATCACTTCAAAATCAGTGAAAAGCTACCTTACTGCCACTTATTCTGGGAACTATTCTTTTAGTAATTATGACAAATACCGAAGCAAAACGAACAATTCTATTTTGCTCAATTCCAAAAATAGATGGTTTGGCTGGCAGCTGAATGTAGGGCAGAACTATCTTGAAAACATGAAAAACAATGAAGTAGATGGTATTTCGAGCATATTTAATGATGAAAGGAACAGAGGCTATTTTGCAAAAGCAGCTTTGACTTTTGATTTTAGTCAAAATGATAGATTATTGCTAAATTATAACCTGAATTATAGTAATAATGATGCTGCGGTTCAGAGTAATGGGATTTACAGCGGACTGAGCTACAACAGACAAGACGAAATCGGGAGCATGAGGCTGAGACATGAAGCTTCGGCAGCATACCAAAAAAGATTTAGCGGTTCAGATAGGAAATTGGATTTTAAATTCACTTATACTAAAAGGGATAATGATTTTGAACAGAAAAACTTATTTTTAAATCAAATTCCTACTAATCAGCTTCTTTTGGATAACAGTTCGGATGCGAGAACGGCTGAATTTAGAGTGGATTTTTCCCAGCCTCTTAATCTCTTTGATAAAGGGAAAATCAGCGTTGGTGGGCTTTACGAGAGATTGGATTTTACTACGGAAAGCAGAGGAATTACCAATTTGGACTACCAGAGACAGACGGCGTCTTCTTATGTAGAACTGCAGACTACGATAGGGAAGCTGGATTTTATCCTCGGAACTCGTGCCGAAGATTATGACATCAGCGGAACTACATACAACAGTAGCACGCATCAATACGATGATTTGCATAAATTCAAGCAATACCGCCTTTTCCCAAATGCCAGCGTGCAGTATAATTTCATGAAAGGAGTGAATTTTGCGGTTAATTATAATAAGAAAATCAGCCTGCCGAGTATTTCGCTTTTGAATCCAAATAACAATACTTATGGAAATGGTAATGTTCAAACAACGGGAAATGCGAATTTGCAACCCACGATTTATGATAATATAGAAGCAAAAATTTCAGCATTTGACTATGTATTTCTTGGGTATAATTTAAATTTGGTTAATAATCAAGTTATACAAAAAATGACCCGCAGCGGTGATGAGGTTTCTATGATTAATGAAAATATTTCTTCCGTGAGAATACATAATTTTAATATAGGTTTCCCAATTCCATTTATGATTTTTACAAAGTCAATCAAGGAAATCATGGGTTCTATGAGCACAACCAATCCTGATAAAATCAGCTTTTTGTATTTCTTTGCAAACTATCAGTTGCAGAGGCTTCCAGAAATCAAACCTAATGGACTTTGGTTTTTTAACCTAAATGCCCAGATTGTATTACCAAAGGGAATAAAACTGAATGCGAACTACAGCTATATCCCAGCCAATATAGGATATTTCTATTTCCAAACTGATAAACCACTGAATAACGCATTGGATATCACATTGTCAAGAAAATTCATGAGTGACAGACTAAATGTTTCACTATATGTGAATGATGTGTTTAATACTAATCAAATGTCTGCTCGCTCTATTTATCAGACACCTAATGTGTTAATGAGCATTAAGAATGACACCCGTACTTTCGGAATTTCTGTAAATTATAAAATTCCTACAAGAAATAAACTAGCCAAAGAAAATCCTAATATGCTGGGCAGTGACAAGAAAGAAGACGAAGGAGGATTGATAAAATAATAAAAAATCCCTCAATTACGAGGGATTTATTTTTTTAGTTAAGGTCAAAAGCTGCACCGATTTGGAAAGTAAACTGGTTGTTTAGTCTTTCGTATCCAGCTGCGCTTGTTTTGTATCTTGCGATAGGGAAGGTGATTTCAGAGAATACTCCGAAACCTTTATTAAAGAAGTATCTAGCACCGATATGTCCTCCGAAGTTTTTCAAACTTAAGCTCAAACCTGGGTAAACATCCAGCTGTTCAGGCAGGTTCATAACTCCACCTAAATTAGCATTAAATCTCCCACGAAAGTCAAATCTATCTCCTACAGGAGCTTTTTCCACTCCGTTTACATTGTGTGTCGTTCCCAAAAGGTAGCTCATCTGTAATCCTACTGAGAAGCTTCTCCCCAGTCCATAGTCAGCTCCTGCTGTGACACCTGTGCCTTTGCTTTGGATGTTAGCTCCTACATAAGCTCTGATATCATTAGCACCAGTGAATGCTTCCTGTGAATATGCCACAGAAGAAATTGCCAAAAGCAATCCTGCAATTATTTTTTTCATAAATCAAATTATTTTTGGCAAAAATAAAAATTATTTTTAAAATCAATATTTTCAATTAAAATATAATGATAATTCCGAAAAAAAGCAGAAATTTGCGGACTCTATTCCGAGAAATAATAATCGAATTAAAATGATGGAAAACAATAAAGAAAACTTGAAAGAAGCTGCTCTGGACTATCACAGAGCCGAGCCCAAAGGGAAAATCCAAATGGTGCCGTCCAAACCCTACACTACACAATGGGATTTGAGTCTGGCGTATTCTCCTGGGGTGGCAGAACCTTGTCTTGAAATAGAAAAAGATGCCTCCAAAGTCTATGAATACACTTCTAAAGGAAATCTCGTGGCTGTAATCAGTAACGGAACAGCTGTTCTAGGGCTTGGAGATATCGGTGCAGAGGCTTCTAAACCTGTGATGGAGGGCAAAGGGCTTTTGTTCAAGGTGTTTGCGGATATCAATGTTTTTGACATAGAAGTTAATGAAAAAGACCCTGATAAATTTGTAGAAATCGTGAAAGCGATAGCGCCTACTTTTGGAGGGATTAATTTGGAAGATATCAAAGCGCCAGAGGCTTTTTATATAGAAAAAAGACTAAAAGAAGAACTGGATATTCCACTGATGCATGATGACCAGCATGGAACGGCAATTATCTCCGCAGCGGCATTGCTCAATGGTTTAGAAATAGCAGGAAAAAAGATAGAGGACATAAAAATGGTGGTAAATGGCGCAGGTGCGGCGGCTATTGCGTGTTCTAAACTTTATATAGAGCTGGGCTTGAAAAAAGAAAACATCATAATGTGCGACAGCAAGGGGGTTATCAGCCATAAGAGAACCAACCTTACGCCTGAGAAATTGGATTTTGTTCAAAATACCGAAGCGGAAACTCTGGATGAGGTTTTGGAGGGAGCAGATGTTTTCATCGGACTTTCCAAAGGGAATGTTTTAAAACCTGAAGTTTTAGCGAAAATGGCAGAAAATCCTATTGTTTTTGCTTTGGCTAATCCTATTCCAGAGATAAACTATGATTTAGCAAAACAGACCCGCCCAGATGTGATTATGGCAACGGGAAGAAGTGACTATCCTAATCAGGTGAATAATGTTTTGGGATTCCCTTATATATTCCGTGGGGCGCTGGATGTGCAGGCGACAGACATCAATGAAGAGATGAAGATAGCGGCGGTTCATGCCATTGCAGATTTAGCGAAAGAACCAGCAACAGAAGAAGTGAAACAGGCTTATAATTTGGCTGAAATCAGCTTCGGGAAAGATTATTTCATTCCGAAACCACTTGACAGCAGACTATTTGCAAAAGTTTCTGCCGCAGTTGCCAAAGCAGCCGTAGAAAGCGGAGTTGCAAGAAAACCAATCAGCGATTTTGCTGAATATGAAAAGCAACTTTCCGAAAGGAAAAAATAATTTGAAGTTTAAAAAAATTAAATCCTCTTTATCAAAGAGGATTTTTTTTATTTCAAAATATTATATTAAATTTGTCAAAAATTAAAAATGCTGATTATGAGAAAGTTTAGTTATTTATTGATGGTGATGTTTTCTCTCTTCTTGTTTAGCTGTAGAGAAGGGGAAGAAGGAACAGATACGAATGGAAATCCAAATCCAAGTGTCCCTGTACAACCATTGCAACCAGAAAGAATTGTGGGAGAATGGAATCTTATAGAATTGACATATTCAGGCGAACTTCGTCTGCATAGAGGAGGTGTGGTAAAAAACTGGATTTCGCCTACACCACTTACTATGTGTGAAGTAAGAACAAAAGTTAATTTATTGCCAGGTGGAACAGGAACTGCAGAGGAATGGGCAGATACTGGAAAAAAATGTATTATGGTAAGTAATGGTAGTATTACCTATACTTTTGACAAGGATACAAGAGTTTTGGTTATAAGAATGGGGGCGAAGACTTACCGCTATGTTATCAATAATCTTACAGATAACAAGATGGAAAGAGAAGAATGGGTTTCTAATGCGGATATAGGATCAGGAATTTTTACAGGTAAGATTTATACAGTGATGCAAAAAGATCTTGGTAAATTATAAAGTTATGAGAAAATTTAATTATTTATTGGTCGCGTTGTTTTCTTTTTTAGTGCTCAGTTGTAACAGGAGTGATGAAATGCCTCCACAGCCACAGGACAAGCTGATAGGAAGCTGGGGTCTTACAAAAACGAGATTGAAAGGAAATATCACTGTGCTAGGAATAACCACAGCTATAGATATGGATGCACCGATTACTTCTTGTGAAAAAAAGACAAAAACTACTTTTTTACAAGGTGGTACAGGAACTACAGAGGTGTGGGCTAATCTATCAGGGAGCTGTGAAAAGAAAAGAGAAGGAAATATTACCTACACTTTTGACAAGGATACCAAAGAACTGGTTGTACATCTAGGGCCAGAGACTACTCGTTCCATAGTGAAAAAACTTACAAGTACAGAGCTGGAAGCAGAGGAAAGTGTTACTGATTTACGAGTAAGAGGATTCCTCTTTACAGGGACAGTTTATGTAACAATGCAGAAATTATAATTGTTTTAGATTAAAATATTCATAAGCCTTACTTTTTAGTAAGGCTTTTTCATTTCAAAATATTAAATTTGCCTCTTTAAATCATCAGACCATGTTTTACAATCATCAAGAGATAGAAAAGAAATGGCAGAAGTTCTGGGAAGAAAACCAAACTTTCAAAAGCCAGCAGCCGTCAGAAAGCAGCAAACCGAAATATTATGTTTTAGATATGTTCCCTTATCCATCGGGGGCGGGGCTTCATGTGGGGCATCCGCTGGGGTATATTGCGAGTGATATTTATGCCAGATTCAAAAGACACCAAGGGTATAATGTCCTTCATCCTGTGGGGTATGACAGCTTTGGGCTTCCAGCTGAGCAATATGCGATTCAGACAGGGCAGCATCCTGCGGTGACCACAGAGGAAAACATCAATAGATACGAACAGCAGCTTAAGAAAATCGGCTTTTCCTTCGATTGGAGCAGGGAGATTAGAACCTCTGACCCAGCCTATTACAGATGGACACAGTGGATATTCATAGAGCTGTTTCACTCTTGGTATAATAAGGCTACGGACAGAGCGGAGAATATTTCTACCCTTGTGGCTCATTTAGAAAAGTTTGGGACAGAAAACCTTGATGCCGTGCAGTCCGATGAATTAAATTTCACTGCGGAGGAATGGCAAAACGCTTCTGAGGTGGATAAACAAGATATTTTATTGAATTACAGAATGGCTTATCGAGCAGAGACTACGGTAAACTGGTGTCCTGCACTCGGAACGGTTCTTGCCAATGATGAGGTAAAAGATGGTAAGTCAGAGCGTGGCGGATACCCTGTTTATCAAAAGAAAATGATGCAGTGGTCTATGCGTATTACAGCTTATTCGGACAGACTTTTGCGAGGGCTGGACGGGCTGGACTGGTCAGAAGCGGTGAAAGAAAGCCAAAGAAACTGGATAGGAAAATCTGAGGGCGCTTTGGTGAAATTCGGTATTAAAGGTGCTGATGATTTCATAGAGGTTTTCACTACTCGCCCTGATACTATTTTTGGGGTGTCTTTCGTTACGCTTGCTCCAGAACACGAATTGGTTTCAAAAATCACTACGCCAGAGCAGAAAGAATCCGTGGAAGCCTATATAGAAGCTACTTCCAAACGCTCTGAAAGAGACAGAATGGCGGATGTAAAGACTATTTCAGGGGTGTTCACAGGGGCTTACGCAGAACATCCTATTACTAAAGAACCTATCCCTATTTGGATTGGCGATTATGTGCTGGCAGGATACGGAACAGGTGCTGTGATGGCAGTTCCTGCGGGGGATGAGAGAGACTTTGCCTTTGCGAAACATTTTGATATTGAGATAAAAAACATATTTGATAAAGATATCTCCGAGAAGGCTTTTACCGAGAAAGAAGGTATGGTTTATCAAAATTCGGAGTTTCTAAATGGCTGTAGTAGTTATCATGAAGCGGTAAAATCAGTTGTGGAATATTTGGAAAATCATAAAGTAGGAAAATCCAAGATAAACTACCGCCAGAGGGATGCTATTTTCTCACGCCAAAGATACTGGGGAGAGCCTGTTCCTATTTATTATGAAAATGAAATGCCGTATACTTTGCCTGTTTCTGTGCTTCCACTTGAGTTGCCAGAAGTAGAAAAATACCTGCCGACCGAAGATGGAGATCCGCCGCTAGGGAATGCTAAAAATTTCGCTTGGGATAAGGTTAATCAAAAGGTGGTATCTACGGAACTGATTGACAATCAAAATGTTTTCCCGCTTGAGTTGTCCACTATGCCAGGTTGGGCGGGGAGTTCTTGGTATTTCTTAAGATACATGAACCCAAATAATGAAGCCGAGTTTTGTGATAAAAATACATCGGACTACTGGGGGCAGGTAGATTTGTATATCGGTGGAAGTGAGCATGCTACGGGGCATCTTCTTTATTCTCGTTTTTGGACTATGTTCTTGAAAGACAGAGGATTTATCAGCCACGAAGAGCCTTTCCAAAAGATGATAAACCAAGGGATGATTTTGGGAATGAGTGCTTTTGTTTTTAGATTATTTCCAGATTACCCTTCAGGCATAAAAGCATATTTAAATGAAAATGGTAAAGAAATTAAATTTCCAGAAAATTTATATGTTTCAAAAAAATATGCCTTATCTTCAATTAGTTATAAACAAAAAGTTGGAGATTTGGCTGTAAAAGATGATTTCAAAGAAGGAGGATTAGATCCTTATTATAATAAAGTTGAAATTCCTAATGAGCTAAAAGAATTGGGAAGAATTTATTATGAAAAATTAAAAGAATTAAATCCAAATAACCCTGTTGTTGCAGATTTAGAAGTGGTTTTATTTTTAGGAGATTGTCAAACTATATATACAGATGTTTCATTATTAAAAGGAACTTCAGACGAGCTGGATTTGGATAAGTTTAAGGCTTGGAGGCCAGAGTTTAAGGATGCTGAATTTATCTTGGAAGACGGAAAATACATTACAGAAAGAGAGGTGGAAAAAATGTCTAAATCCAAATATAATGTAGTAAATCCTGATGATATTTGTGAAGAGTATGGAGCGGATTGTCTAAGGCTTTATGAAATGTTCCTTGGGCCGCTGGAGCAGTCTAAACCATGGAATACACAGGGCTTGAGCGGGGTTTATGGTTTCCTTAAGAAGTTCTACAATCTTTATTTTGATGGGGATACTTTTTCGGTTTCAGAGGAAGAGCCTACGAAAGAGGAGCTTAAAATCCTGCATACATTGATTAAAAAGGTGATTTACGATATTGAGAATTTTTCGTTTAATACTTCTGTGTCGCAGTTTATGATAGCTGTGAATGAATTACAAAAACTAAAATGTAATAAAAAAGCTATCCTAGAGCCACTCGCTGTTTTGATTTCGCCTTACGCACCGCATGTTTGTGAGGAGCTTTGGAGTCTTCTTGGTAATGCAGAAAGTATAGATTTTGCACCTTTCCCTGCTCTGAATGAGGCGTATTTGGTGGAAGATGAAATAGAATATCCAGTGAGTTTTAATGGGAAGATGAGGTTCAAACTTTCTCTTTCTGCCGAGCTTTCTAAAGAGGAAATAGAGGAAATAGTAATGAAAGATGAGAAAGTAATCCAGCAGCTGGACGGAGCTAAACCAAAGAAAATCATAGTAGTTCCGAAGAAAATCATCAATATAGTATCCTAATTTGATAAAGATTTTAAATTTTTGGTAAAGTTTTTGATTATTCTATAAATATAGAAGCTTATTTTAATTAAAAAATAGATTTATTTCTTAAAATTTTCAATTTTTGATGAAATAAATTTGTGTAGAACAAAAAAAAGTATTTATTTTACGCAATCAAAAAATAATTTATAATTTAGTTTAGATATGGAAATGAATGTTTCAACTCAAGAGCAACAAGTAGTTGCAAGAAAAACAGGAGGTCTTAACCCATTTTTAGTATTACCACTTTTATTAGTAGTAGGTGTATGTATTTATCTATTTATTTTTGGTAGCACAGGAAACTTTACTCATAAAGGTGAGGAAATTAGTGGTGTTTCAGTAGCATTTTTGGACATTCCATTAAAAGAATTGACACCTAAGTCTCCTATAGGGATGGTGTACATGGGAGGTATGATCGTACCTGTCCTTATTACTTGTGCTATTACAGTATTGGTATTCTCTTTAGAGCGTTTATTCGTTTTGAACAAAGCGGAAGGAGCTGGAAATCTTGAAGCTTTTGTTTTGAAAATCAGACAATTGTTAAAAGAAAATAGAATTTCTGAAGCACAAGAAGAATGTGACAAACAAAGAGGTTCTGTAGGAAATGTTGTTAAAGAAGCTTTGACTACTTATAAAGCTCTTAGCAAAGAAACTACTATGAACAGAGAGCAAAAGATGGCTGCTCTTAGCAAGTCTATCGAAGAGGCTACTACACTAGAAATGCCTATGATGGAAAAGAACATGTCTATCCTTTCTACATTAGGAACAGTAGCTACGCTAATCGCGTTATTAGGAACCGTAATGGGGATGATCGGTGCGTTCCACTCTTTAGGTGCTGGTGGAGGAACTCCAGATGCTGCAGCTCTATCTATCGGTATCTCTGAAGCCTTGATTAACACAGCATTAGGGATTGGTACATCTGCTCTTGCTATTATCTTATATAACTTCTTTACATCTAAGATAGATGGTATGACATTTAAGATTGATGAAATCGCAATGTCTATTCAACAATCTTTCGCTGAAACTCAAAGATAATATTCAGCATTGTAAAAGGATAATGATTTATCCAAAAGTATAGAAGTTTAATATAAAATAATACAAAATGGCGAAAGTAAAACCAAAAAGACACGGCGTATTGACCGATATGACCGCCATGTGTGATGTTACTTTCCTGCTTCTTACCTTTTTTATCTTGACAACGGAGTTTAAACAGCCCGATGTGGAGAACATTGTAACGCCTTCATCTGTTTCTAAATCGAAACTAACTGAGGCAGCGAACACAATGACAATTAGCGTAACGAACGATGGAAGATATTATTTTACTCCTACCAGTGACCCTGAACATAGAAAAAAACTATTAGAGGCAATGGGAGAGAAAAATAAAATCACATTTACAGATAAAGAAAAACAAATTTTTGCGAAAACTGAATTTGTAGGTGTGTCGGTTTCTCAGCTAAAAGGTTTCCTACAATTGTCGGAAGACCAGAGAAAGAATTTCAAAGGAGGTACAATTCCTTTGGATAGTGCAAATAAACAGTTGATAGACTGGGTGGATATAAACCGAAAAATAAACAATAATGCAACCCTTGCCGTAAAAGGAGATGGTAATGCATCATATGATAAATTTAAGGTTTTATTCGAGGGATTGAAAGATATAAAATTTTATAACTTCGTGTTGGTAACAACAGAGGAATAAACATAAAAGAATAAAAATGGCAGAAGTACAAGTACAAGAAAAAGGTAACAAAGGAGGTAAAGTCCGTTCCAAAAAAAATAGTACTCGTGTAGATATGACACCGATGGTAGATTTGAACTTCCTTTTATTGATGTTCTTTATGTTTACCACTACCTTTACTAAACCCAACATTATGGACCTGACCCTTCCAGCGAAGCCTGATGATAAGACTACACAGGTTAAACCGCCTATGGTAGATCTAAGAAACTCTATTACATTCATTATAGGAAAGGATGATAATTTATTTTATCACCAGCAGGATGCAAAAGGACTTAATGAGAGTACTCTTATCAAAACATCTTATGACAGAGAAGGAGTAGAAAAAGTAATAGAGCAGGCTAAAAAGAATGCTGTGAAGAAAGAGAATTTTACGGTAATTATAAAACCTGTAGATGATGCAAGTTTTAAACATTTCGTAGATATTCTGGATGAAATGGAAATTACAGGAAGTGAGCACTTTGGTATTTCCGAATTGAAGCCTTTTGAAAAAGAGGTTTATGAGAAAAAAGTAAAATAATTTAAAAACCAAAAGTTATGGCAGAAGAACAATTAAAATACGCAGACTTCGAGGAGTTGGTATTTGAAAATAGAAATAAAGCCTATGGTGCCTATGACTTGAGGAGAAGTTATAGAGGTCTTTTAACCAAAGCATTCGTTATAGGAGTATTGTTTTTTTCCGGCATGATTCTTTTGCCATTGTTATATTCTAAAGCGATAAAAACGGAAGCGAAAGAAGGGGATGGAATAGAAGTAGAAGTAAATCTTAAGGATCTTGAAATGCCAGAGGAAGAAGATCCAGCTCCAGATGAGCCTTTGGAAAATAAACAAGAAGAGGTATTGCAGAGCTTGGATGATGTAGCACCTCCTCCATCAGAGCAAGTGGCTACTATTGCCAATGTAGTTCCTGAGCCAGTAGAAAACGCGCCTATCGAGACGCCGCCACCTACTAAAAAAGAGATGGAAAACAAGGCTATATCTACAAAAACTCAGGAAGGAGTTGCGGTAACTAACAACGCTCCACCACCAGTACAAGGTGTAGAAGGAGGTAGAGGAGATAAGGCTAAAATAGAAGGAGCGAAGATTGTAGATAAACCTGTAGATACAAAGGAGATTCATACTTCAGTAGATGTAGAAGCTGACTATGGTAATGGAGGATTGAACGGGTTTAGAGCAAAAGTCGCAGAAAACTTTGATAGTGAAGCGGTACAAGGAGAAGGAATGCTTACTACAACTGTAAAATTCGTAGTGGAAACTAACGGAACTGTTTCTCAGGTAAAAGCTACAGGATCTAATCCTGATTTCAACAGAGAAGCAGAGAGAGTGGTAAGATCTATCAAAGGATGGAAACCAGCTAAAAAAGGAGGAGTTAATGTAAGATCTTATTACAGCCTTCCATTGAAAATGAAGTTTGAATAACTTTTTAACCTAATAATAAAAAAGAGGAGTAATTTTACTTCTCTTTTTTTATTATATTTGTCACTATGTTTTATAATATATTAACATTCGTTGTAGGGTTTTTGTATATCATTGTTGGTGTTTTTGTGATTATTACAAGATCATTTGGTGTAAAATTAGACCCGATAGCAGCAAATGCATTGGGTATTTTACTCTGTATTTATGGGGTATTTAGGTTAGTTAGAGCATTTATTCGTTTAAGAAAAGAAAGAAGAGATGAAGAGTAAATTAGTTTTATATATTTTATTAGCATTTTTGGTTTTTTCGTGTAAAAGCGAGGAACAAAAAAAAGAAGAGGCCATTCCACTTCATACCAGAGGCGAAATCACTTTACAGTATGATGATTCCTTTACCAATATAGCAGAAGCGCTATCTCAGCGATATATGAAGGTTTATCCTAATGCCAAAATAAACCTGAAAGTCAGCAAAGAAGATCAAGCATTGGAAGATTTGCTCAATCATAAAGTGGATATGATTATCATGTCTCGTGAACTCACTGAGCAGGAACGAAAATACTGGGATGTAAAGACAAAACTTCCATGGCAGCCTTCTTATTTTGCGGCGGACGCAGTGTGTTTTGTGGTGAATAAAAACTCAGAAAAACAGCATGTCTCTTTGGAAGAAATAAAAGAAATGCTGAAATCAGGAGATAAAAAGTTGATTTTTGATGGTGCGAATACAAGTAATCTGAATGCCGTGCTTCAAAAATTAAATTTAGATCTTAAAGATGTGAAATATTCCCGATTAGAAGGAAATGAAAAAATTATAGAAAGTTTAGAGAAATTTTCTAATCATATAGGCGTAATCAGCTATAACACGATTAGCCGTCCATACGGAGAGAGAGCCACAAAATTGAGAGAAAACATTAAAATTCTTCCAATAAAAGAAGGTGATTCTCTACTTCTGCCAAATAAAGAAAACCTAAAAACTCAGAAATATCCATTGACCAAACTTCTGTATTTCCTGACAGATGAAGGGACTTTTGGTGTGGCGAATGGATTGATAAGATATTCATGCACGGATATTGGACAGAAAATAGTAAGTAGAGAAGGGCTTCAGCCGTATAATCTTTATCCAAGAACCATAAATATAATACATAAATAAAATGAAATTAGATATTTTAGCAATAGGCGCTCATCCTGATGATGTGGAATTTGGATGTGGCGGAACTCTTTTGAAATTGGCTTCCGAAGGAAAAAGCATAGGAATCATAGACCTTACACAGGGAGAAATGGGAACCCGCGGCACCATAGAAACAAGGTATGAGGAGGCTGCCAATGCAGCAAAATTATTAGGTCTGAAAGCAAGAGAAAATCTGAAAATGAAAGATGGTTTTTTGGTTAATTCCGAAGAATATCAGTTGCGAATAGTGCAGATGATTAGAAAATACCGACCAGAGATTGTCTTTTGTAACGCTTGGGAAGACCGTCACCCAGACCATGCAAAAGGGTCTAAACTCGTTTCTGATGCGTGTTTTCTTGCTGGACTTAGAAAATTAGAAACAGAATATAACGGCGAAAAACAAGAAGCGTGGAGACCTAAACATGTTTTTCATTATATCCAATGGAAACACATTACGCCTGATTTTGTGGTGGATATTTCTGATTTTATGGAGAAGAAAATGGAAGTTTGTAAAGCCTACAAGACACAGCTATTTGATGCAAATTCCAAAGATCCGATAACACACACTGCAACCAAAGACTTTATGGAAAGTATCACATACAGGGCTCAGGACTTAGGAAGATTGAGCGGAGTGGACTATGCAGAGGGCTTTGTGAGTGAGCGATTGCTGGCGTTTAAAAATTTTGATGGAATTATTTGGTAGTAAAGAAAAAATTAGTATCTTTGCACCACTTCATAATGGTGGCTGTAGCTCAGTTGGTTAGAGCGTCAGATTGTGGTCCTGAAGGTCGCCGGTTCGATCCCGGTCAGCCACCCACAAAAAAA
>CAUQVP010000050.1:0-13169 GCA_963521545.1 uncultured Flavobacteriaceae bacterium
GGTTCAGGTAGGAATCCGTTCGTGTGATGTGGAAGAAATGCAGTATGTCCCAAAAGGGCAGTGTTTCTGGGCGCACGAGATTGCTGAAAATCCAAACTGGATAGAAGATGTTCTTGCTAAAGTATCTGGTAATGTGTATATTACGATAGATTTGGATGCTTTTGACCCGTCTATTGCGCCTTCTACGGGAACGCCAGAACCAGGGGGATTGGCTTGGTATCCTACTTTGAAATTATTAAAGAAAGTTTTTGAGAAATGTAATGTAGTGGCGTTTGATATCGTGGAACTTATGGATTCTGCTAATCCAAAACCTACGGCATTTTTGGCAGCGAAATTATACTACAAGATGCTGGCTTACTACCATTTGTCTAAAAAGTAATCAAAAATAAATGGAACTTACTTGGGAAACAAAATTCTTCAATGAACTGAATATAAACGAGTTGTATACGATTTTACAGCTTCGTGAGGAGGTTTTTACATTGGAGCAGCATTGTTTTTACCAAGATATGGACGGGCTAGACCAAAAGGCTGCTCATATGTTGGGGTATGATGGGGAGAAATTGGTGGCTTATGCGAGGCTTTTTGAGTTTGAAGAACATTATGGTTCGGCGGCTTTTGGAAGGGTTCTCATTCATAAAGATTACCGAAAGATAAAACTGGGAAAAACACTTGTTGATAAGATTTTAAATGAAATGGAAAGGCTTTTCGGAGAACAGAAAATCACCATCTCGGCTCAGTATTATCTTTTGGATTTTTATAAGAAATTTGGTTTTCAGCCAGTAGGAGAGCCCTATGATGATGCAGGAGTAAAACATATCCGAATGGAAAAAGAATTCGTTTAGAATTTCTCTTCGGAAAAGTGGAAAACCTCTTAGTTTTAATCAATAATTTTAAATAATAACATCATGAAAAGAGTAATCGCACTAGTATTTTTGGCTTTACTGTTGATAAATTGTAGTAAAGGTCAAGTAGTTGTGGGGAGCAGCAATATCATTTCCCAAGAAAAACAACTTTCTGCGTATGACAGAATAGAGGTTTTGGGTAGTTATGATGTTATTTTTACCGATGGAGAGGTTGGTAAGATTAAAATAAAAGCTCCTGACAACATCCTTCCGCTCATACAGACAGAGGTGTCTGATGGACTGCTGAGAATAGACACAGGAAAGAGCAGATATAGAGTAAAAGAACCTATCATCATTTATGTTCCTGTCGATTCTCGTTTGAAACAAGTGGTCATCAAAGGTTCTGCGGATATTTACACCGAAAAAAGTTTGGAAACAAAGGCTTTAGAAGTTGATGTATATGGCAGCGGTGATGTGCGTTTGCAGGTGGATGCTTCTTCTCTTGCCTTAAAAATAGATGGTTCGGGCGATATCCGAGTAGGTGGAAAAACTGATAATTTGTCTATCAATATCAGTGGCAGTGGTGATGTAGATGCTTCAAAACTAACTGCCGAAAAAGCCGTTATCAATATCAATGGTTCGGGCGATGTTTCCGCCTATGTGACTGAGAATGTGGATGTTTCTATAGCGGGTTCTGGTGATGTTACTATCAAAGGAAATCCAAAGAAAGTAAAGCGGATAATCAACGGCTCTGGTAGAGTGAGTGTAAAATAAACAAGTGGCAGCAAATTATTTACATTTATTAGTTTAGTATGAAATACTTAGAGCATCCATATTTTGGGAAATTAAATACGAAAGGGCTGGATGATTATGATATATTGTGGGAAGAAAATATTCCTTACAAAAATGGAACTGTAAGTGTAGGTTTTTGGTTCTGTGGAAAAGATGATTTATCCATAGAAAGGCTGGATTTATTTGAAAAATTCCTAAAAGAATTTGATACAATAGAAGAAAAAGCCCGTAAAGCTCTGAAAGTTTATATAGAGGAAAATTTTAAGTATTTTAGTTTTTATGTAGAAAAATTGGAGAATATTCCTGATTTCATTGCAGGGATGCAGATAAAATCCGTTGGGCTGTGGTATTCCATTGATGAAGCCTCCACAGGTGAGGTGATAATAGACTATACGATACACCCAGAGGAAAGCTATCAAGTCCTTGCTGTGAAGTGTAGTTTAGAAGGGAAAATCCTTGCTGTTGATTGGGAAGGGTAAAGGATAGAAGAGGGATATGAGCAGGAAATAGGAATTTATTTATATTTGCTAAACAAAAGAAATAATTTTAAACAAATAATTTATGAAACACATAAAACATGCGTATTTTGGAGAATTAAATACGGAAGAGTTAGATGGTTATGATGTATTATGGGAAGAAAATATTCCTTACAAGAATGGAAACATAATCGTATTTTTTTGGTTCTGTGGAAAGGATGATTTGTCCTTAGAAAGACTGGATTCATTTGAAAAATTTCTAAAAGACTTTGATGTAATAGATGAAAAATCTCGTAAAGCTCTAAAAGCCTATTTAGAGGAGGAACCTGAATACCTGAATTTTCATGCAGAAGAATTAGAGAATATCCCTGAAAATATAGATGATTTCGTTACAGAAATGCAGATAAAAACCATTGGACTGTGGTATTCCATTTATGAGGGTTCAATAGGCGAAGTGATAATAGACTATATGATACGCCTAGAGGAAACTGATGAAATCCTTGCCGTGAAGTATGACTTAAATGAGGAAATCCTTGCCATTGACTGGGAAAGTTAATTTATAGAGTAGAAGTTTTACAAAGTAAATAATAGAAATTTATTTATATTTGCTAAACAAAAAGAAAATAATTTTAAACAAATAATTTAATATGAAACACTTAAAGCATGCGTATTTTGGAGAATTAAATACAGAAGAGTTAGATGGTTATGATGTATTGTGGGAAAAAGAAATTCCTTATAAGAATACATCTGTTGAGGTAGAATTTTGGTTCAGTGGAGAGGATGATTTGTCTTCAGAAAGGCTGGATTCATTTGAAAAATTCCTAAAAAACTTCGATGCAATGGATGAAAAAGCCCGTAAAGCCCTGAAAGCCTATTTAGAAGAGGATTCTGAATACTTGGATTTTCATGCAGAAGAATTAGAGAATATCCCTGAAAATGTAGATGATTTCGTTGCGGAGATGCAGATAGAAACCATTGGACTTTGGTATTCTACTGAAGAGGAAGATGGTATAGATGTGATGGTTGATTATATGATACGCCCAGAGGAAAGCGATCAAATCCTTGCTGTGAATTTTAGTTTAGATGGGGAAATTGTTGCTATTGACTGGGAAAGTTAATTCATAAATAAAAATCTACAAGGAGGCGGTATAAATAGCCTCCTTTTTTTAATAAAATGATAGAGCGTATTATAGATTTAGACCATCAGTTGTTGATTTTTATCAATCAGACGGGCAGCACGGAGTGGGATAGTTTTTGGCTGACCATTACGGATGCATGGAACTGGATTCCGTTTTATGTGCTGATTCTTTTTTTAGTATTTAGATATTTTTCTAAACGAGAGGTGAAATGGATTTTGATTTGTTTTTCGCTGACCTTTTTATTCACTGCTCTCATGACCACAGGGACAAAGGAACTGGTGCAGCGGCTTCGTCCTTTGCATAATGAGGAGCTGATACCTTATCTCAGAATCATCACTACGGAAAAAGGATACAGCTTTTTTTCAGGGCATACCAGCAATAGTTTTGCTATCTGTACTTTTCTTTATTTAGTGTTGAGAAGTGTTTTGCGATGGGCGTTTTGGGTTTATCTTTGGGCGGTGCCTTATGCATTCAGCAGGATGTATCTGGCGGTGCATTTCCCTACGGATGTGGCTGTGGGATTGGTAATAGGCGTTACTATGGCCATTTTGGGATATAGATTTTTTGAGAAGAAAGTTAGTTTTTCTGATTTGGATAAATATACAAAATAATGAAATTAAGAGAGATCATGTAACACAATCTATATATGATAAAATACAGACTCCAATAAAGTTAAAAATAGATATAATTATGAAAAGAAGAGTATTTTTAATATTACTTTTAATAGGGGTAATTATCAAGGAGATTTCTTTAATAACTATATAAAGGATGGTAAAACTATGAAGTTCAATTTTCAAATTCCTAATAATCCCAATTATGGCAACCATGGTAAAGCAAATAAATCTATCGGACAATAATATAATTATAATTATATTTACATTATTTATCTTATCTTGTAATAAAGTAGATAAACAAGCTCATTTTAATCATTATACTTCCAATGACTCAATATCTATTGACAGTTCCGTTAACGGAATTACTTTAGCGGATAGTAATAGTATTTTAAATCAATTAGGTGATATTAGCTCATATATAATTGAAGATTATGATAAGGGAGAGTGCGTAATACTATCTAATAAAAACAAAACTCAATATTTAGAAATAAGAAGAGCATATGGTGGAGCAAAGAATGAATATAATTACTTTTTTATATTAGAAGAAGTTCCTAAAGAATATCAAACTAAATTAATTATTCTTCCAGATATTTTTTTTCAAACAAATAAAGGAGCTTTTTTATATATGAAAGAGCAAGATTTTCTTAGTAGATATAAAGATTTAAACTTAAAACGAAAAATAATAAAAGATACTATAATTTATACTTTCAATAGAGAGGATGATATCTACGAAAGTAAATATATCTTTATAAATAAAAAATTAGTAGAAATCAGCTTTGGCTATCAAGATTAATATTCTACCTTTACCATCACAAAATCAGTACTCTTTAAATATTGAAGATGGAAAAGTCTCCCAATATACAATACAAAAAACAAATGAAAATCATAAGATAGTAAATGCTACTATTCTAATGGACCCTCAAAATCTTACAGATATTCCTCTGTATAATGAAACATATATATATATATCAAGATACAAATGGAAACCTTGTAACTGGTGCCCAAAGTTGCCCAGATGGCACTAAGTGCGGAAAAGCTCACGAAGTGATATTTCAAAATAAGAAAGTTATGACTACACCTAAAAGTGCTGAAGCAACACTGATTCATGAAATTGCTCATACTATTTATGAGGGAAGAAATCAAAAAAATGTTATTGAAGAAGAAAATACTGTAAGAGAGATTCTTAATATACCTCAAAGATCATCTTCAGACCCTGAACATAATTAAACCTAATATTTATGACTAAACAAATTATTGCTTCTATAGTTCTATTATACTCTTTTATTTGTTATGCACAAATAGATTATAAATATTTATATATCAATCAAATAAACAACAATATCCCTCAGGATAGCAATATTCAAGTCTTTTGTCGTACAGAAGAAAGTGAGCAAGTTGAACCTAACTTATTCAAAGTAGATAATAGATGCCTAAACATCGATATAAAAATCCAAAATGAAAAGCTTAAAATCAATTTGGCTCAGGTTATCTCTGATGAAAAATTCATCAATATATCTATATTTTTTAGACCTAAAACTAAGCCTAATAATAAAATAATTTTTACTAAAAGAGGAGATTTTATAAAAATTCAAAAAAATTGTAGAGATACGAATTTATGCCACTTGATAACCATTGAATTCCCTAAAATTGTCATTGTAGATAAAAAATATGAAACAACTATAAATCCTATTTTCTCAAAATATATATTCAATTGATTTTATAAAAAAAAATCAAATAAAAACTAACTATGTATAAAATACTATTTACAGCTGTAATTTTATCAATATTAAGCTGTACAAGCCATAAAAAAGAAATATTAATGGTAATGTTCCAGATGTGTTGTTTTGATTATTAAAAATTTACAATAAAACTATAAAATAATTAGAAAACCGTAAACGAGAGGATACCGAACCTGGTAATGTTCCAGATGTGTTGTTTTTAATTATAAATAATATATAACTATCTGATAAACAGAACTAACATAATAATATAAAAACCATAATATAGATGGGCAATAGCCTATCTATATTTTGCACAAAAATAATGATGTATATGACTGAGTTTCATTCCTCGTGTTCCAGATGTGTGGGCAGGTGTTTCTACTGTGGCGGAAAAACTATAAAACACGGTTTTACCAAAGGAAATAAGCAAAAATATCAGACTTATGAAGATATTGAAAATGCTCGTAATTAGTTTTATATTGCTATCTTGTAAGAGTGAAGAAGATAAGATAATAAAAATAATATCATCAGAAAATGGGACAAAATGGTATGTGTCAGAGTTATTTAAAGATAGAAGATATAATCCGTATTCTGTAGAGGAATACTTTACGAATGGAACTAAATATGAATATACTCATTATTTAAAAACAGGGGAATTAGTAAAGAGAACTGATTTAGATAATAAAGAAAACCAATGGAAAATAAAGAATAATGTAATTACTTTTTATATGAAAAATTTAGGAGGAAAATATGAAAGATGGACAGAAAAAGTTATTTATTATGTCGAAGATACAATTATCATGAGAAATCAATATGACAATTTAATAATTTTCATCAAATATGATGGTAAATATCATAAAAAGTAACCAGCAGAAGGCTATTATGACTTTGTAAAACAAAGATATGTCTACAACTATACCGACCATCTCGGTAATGTCAGACTGAGTTATGTTAAAAATAATAATGCTGCGTTAGAGATATTAGAAGAGAATAATTAATTAGATATAGAAAAATTATCAAATGATTATTGAGAATCCTTTACAAAAAGAGCTTTTCGCCTTACAGGACAAGGAATACAGAGATTTCACTGCGAAACTCATTCCCAATGTAGGCAAAGAAAAAATCATCGGCATTCGCGTTCCTATTTTACGGAAATTTGCCAAAGAATTTTATAAAGATAAGTCTGTGGTGGAGGAATTTCTCAGCGACCTGCCGCACCATTATTATGAAGAAAATCTCCTGCATGGCTTTCTTATTGAGCAGATAAAAGATTTCCAAAGCGCTGTGGAGCATACAGAGGCTTTTCTTCCATTCGTGGATAACTGGGCGGTTTGTGATACATTCTCTCCCAAAATCTTCCAAAAACATCCCAAGGAAGTCTATGAATACATCCAAAAATGGATAAAAAGCGATAAAACCTATACGATAAGATATGCTGTCGGGCTGCTGCTTTCCAACTATCTAGATGAGTATTTCCAAAAAGAGATGCTCCAGCTGGTTTCTGAGGTGAAATCCGAGGAATACTATGTGAATATGATGCTTGCTTGGTATTTCGCAACGGCTCTTGCAAAGCAGTATGAAGCGACTATGCCACTGATAGAAGCTAAGACCTTGCCGCCTTTTGTACAGAACAAAACCATTCAAAAAGCAAGAGAAAGTAGGAGAATTTCCACCGAAACCAAAGAATATCTGCTGAAATTTAAACTATAAAAACATTAAAACCCATATTATCATGAAGAAAATACTTTTATTTATTAGTTTTATGATTTGTTTTCCTTTGTTTGGGCAAATTACCATCACGGGAAGAGTTACGGATGAGAACGGCATGCCGTTTCCTAATGTGAAGGTGTCTTCTGACAGCCAGTCTCAAACCTTGACAGATGAAAACGGTTTTTATAAACTGGTAGTAGGGCAGTGGGATGTTGTCTTCTTTGAGGAAGGTCATCACTGCTATCCAGTTGTAGAAAAAACACCTAAACAAGAAGTTAATGTAAAGCTGTCTCACAGAGAAAAAGACATTATAGTTTGTCTTACGCCTCCAAAATGCAGAATATTATTTATACTTGATGGAAAACCTGTAAAAGCTGATGATGTACAAAATTTCAAACAAGCATTGAGAAAAGGCGAGTTCAAATACACTTTAGTAAAAGAGGAAGCTTTATCCGTATTTTGTGAGAGCAATGCAGCCATAGCAGTAGCTCAGACAAAGAAATACATCAAGAAAAAGCAAGTTAAAAGGAAAAAATAAAAACTATAAAATGCTGGGTAGAGTTTTGGTTTCGTCCTCTATGGTGTAGTTTAGGGATTTAGCCAATACAAAAATATCCTGTAGGTTAGAAATCAGCTGTTGTCTTCCTTCCTCTTTTAGTTTGGTCTGATTGATGCTTTTTGTCATGTTTTTCTTTGCAGATTCCATGATGTTGTTTAGGTCAGCTTTAGAAAACCTATTCACAGCATAATCATCCATAAAATGAATTTTCACATCAGGGTAAATTTTGATTTCGGCCTCAGGGATTTCCTTTATGATTAGTTTTTTATTCGTGGAATCTACTTCCATTTTTAGTTTCTTTAAATCATAAGTCACCTGTGCTTTTGCCGTAGTGTAGAGCACCATTTCTTTGGAAAGAAACTCTATACCTCCAAGTTCAAAGGCAGAACTTTTATGAGTTTGGAAACTAGAAAAGTTCTGCTCTAAGACTATCATTTTGTTCATTTTTTCTATCTGATTGCTCAGAATATAGTAGTCCTTATTGATAGCTTCAGCCTCTTTTTCTGTGTTTTTTTGGAAGAAAAAGACCAATAAATAGGCGAATAAAGCCCCAAATAGAAAAACGAAAATATTTTTATAAGATTTTTTCAATGCTTATTTGCTTTTGTTTAGGATTTCTAATAAATCATTTTCCAAAGAACCGCTGTTTGGAGATTCTATGATTCTTCCCACTTCTTTGCCATATTTATTTTGGACGATTATAGTAGGCACTCTCTTGATGTTATAAGGAACATCCTCTCCATCAGGAGTTTCTTTTTTTCTGTTCACTGCTACTAGGGTCAGCCTTTGTTCAGGGTATTTCACCGCATCCAAAATTTTCAGCAATCTAGGAACTTCTCTATGTGAGTCTCCACACCAAGTCCCAAAAAAAACAATGATATTATGACTCGTCAAGTTCTTCTTTTGAAGTTCTTTGATGGTCTGCGGGTCGTATTCATAGTTCTTGTATTCCTCCTCATACCACGCATTGAAAGGCTCTTGTTTCAGCTGGTCTCTGGTCTGTCTTCCAAGGAGCATTTTACCATGTTTTTCAGATACTGTGCTTCTATTGTATACTTTTTTCTCATTGAAACAAGCCGTGGCAGACACTACTGCAAGGGCGAACAATGCATATTTAGCTAATTTTTTCATTTTTACAAATTTTTACAAAGGTAAGCAAAAAGATAACATTCGAAACCAATTTTAGCCCAATAAATTTAATTCAATAACGGGTTTGGCTTTTTCTACTCTTTTTTTAGAATTTTCATTTAAATTTTTTAGGTATAAAACTTTATCCAAACTAGCATATTTATTGGTTATTTTGGCTAAAGATTCTAGTGCGCTCATATCCTTTATTTCGCTGTTTTTGAAGTCAACAACCACTGTTTTTGGGTCGTTTTTTACATCAAAAATACCTTCAAAAGAAGCCACCGCTCCAAAGAACAAGTCAGAGTTTAAATGATAAATTTTCTCAGAGCCACTAGTTTCAGTATTTATACTGAGTTCATTGGCTTTTTGCCAAGTGAAATTCAGCCCAGAGATGATGATTCCAGTCAGCACTGCCACCGCTAAATTATGCGTGATGATGGTAATAGCAGTCACTAAAATGATGATGAAAACATCAGTTTTTGGCATTTTATTTAAAATCTTAAAACTAGACCATTTAAAGGTTAAAAATGCAACCACCATCATTACCCCAGTAAGTGCAGCCATAGGGATTTTCTCGATAATAGGAGCTGCAATGAGGATAATCATAAGAATAGCCAGAGCCGCGATAACCCCAGAAACTCTGCTTCTAGAACCAGCATTGAGATTTACCAGAGTCTGGGCAATCATAGGACAGCCTCCCATCCCTGAGAAAAAGCCGTTCAGAATGTTAGAAGCTCCTTGTGCAAGGCTTTCTCGAGAGCCGTTTCCTTTGGTTTCGGTAATTTCATCAACGAGGTTTAGGGTCAAAAGCCCCTCTGTAAGCCCCACAGCAGCGACTATAGCCCCAGCAGGAAGGATAATCATGAAAGTTTCCCAAGTCAGAGGAACATTTGGAATATGAAATGGCGGAAGAGAACCGCTGATAGGAGAGATGTCGCCCACGGTTTTGGTCTCAATTCCGAAAACTAAAACAATCGTAAATACGACGATAATCGCCATCAATGATGAAGGAACTGCTTTTGAGATTTTAGGGAAAAGCCAAGTAATCAATACGGTAAGAGCCACCAGTCCAGCCATTATCATCATCGGTGTTCCTGTGAGCCATTCCATTTGTCCATCAGGTGCAGCAGTTTTGAATTGTTCCAGTTGAGCCGAAAAAATAATCACAGCCAAACCATTTACAAATCCATACATCACCGAACTTGGAACGAGGCGGATGTATTTAGCCCATTTAAAAATTCCTACAATCAGCTGAATAACCCCAGCCATCGCTACTGCAGCAAAAGCATAGTCTAAACCATGAAGTTTTATAAGTCCTATGAGCGTGACCACAGTAGCCCCAGCACCACCTGAAATAAGCCCAGGTCTACCGCCAAACATAGCCGCTACCAATCCAGCGATGAATGCAGCATAAAGCCCAGAAAGAGGCGGAAATCCTGCTAAAATAGCGAAAGAAAGAGACTCTGGAATCATGGTCATCGCTACGGTAAGTCCAGCTAAAATTTCTATTCTCCAATTGATTTTTTGATCAAGGTTGAAAAATTCTAATATCTTGTTCATGAAATTTACTTTTTAAAAGATTTACAAAATTAGATAATCCCATTAGATTAACTAAAAATTAGAAATATGAAATATCTCATTTATTCATTTAAAATCAAATTTTAGGAAGCTATATTAGAAAAATTCAATAAGAAATGTTATCTTTGTGGTTTGTAATAAAGAGTTATGGCAGAATATAAATTGTTATTACCTTCCATGGGAGAAGGTGTGATGGAGGCAACCGTTATAGAATGGCTTTTTAGAGAAGGAGATTTTGTAGCTGAGGATGATAGTGTAGTAGAAATCGCTACGGATAAAGTGGATTCTGATGTTCCCACACCTGTTTCTGGAAAAATCGTTAAGATTTTGGTTGAAAAAGACCAAATTGCAAAAGTGGGAGAACCTATCGCAATATTAGAAATACAAGGAGAGGAGAC
This sequence comes from uncultured Flavobacteriaceae bacterium, assembly GCA_963521545.1. Classification (GTDB taxonomy): domain Bacteria; phylum Bacteroidota; class Bacteroidia; order Flavobacteriales; family Weeksellaceae; genus JABCPE02. The sequence continues at coordinate 10,958 of CAUQVP010000050.1, forward strand.
CGCAGATGCTCAACCAGAATCTGATAAAAAAGAAGAGGAAAACAAAGAAGAAATAGTAGAAGATAAAGTGGTAGACCTTTTGGAGGAGCCATTCAAAATCGTGCCTGTTACTATGCCAGTGAGTATAGAGGGAATGTATCTTTCGCCGCTGGTAAGGTCTATTATCCAAGAAGAAAATATAACAGAAGAAGAGCTGAAAAGCATCCAAGGAAGAGGGCTGGAAGGCAGAATCACGAAAGAAGATATTTTAGAATTTGTCAGCAATAGAGGAACTGCAAAATCTGCACAGCAGCCAAAAGTAGTAGAATCTAATGCATCATCAGCTCCGAAACCAGTTCAGGCTTCAGCACCAGCTGTAACAGCTAATGAAGGTGATGAAATTATCCAAATGGATAGAATGAGAAAAATCATCGCTGAAAATATGTTGCTCAGCAAACAGATTTCTCCGCATGTGAGTTCGTTTATAGAAACAGATGTTACAAACATCGTAAAATGGAGAGCTAAAAATAAGGCTTCATTTGAGAAGAGAGAAGGAGAGAAACTTACCTATATGCCTATCTTCGTAAGAGCAGTAGTAAAGGCAATTCAGGATTTCCCAATGATAAACATCTCTGTAGATGGCGACAAAATCATCAAAAGAAAGAATATAAATATAGGAATAGCGACAGCATTGCCAGATGGTAACCTTATCGTTCCTGTTATTAAGAACGCTGACCAGCTTAGTCTAAGTGGCTTGGCGAAGGCTATCAATGCTGTAGTGGATAAAGCAAGAAACAAAAAACTTAGTCCGCAGGATATTCAGGGAGCTACCTATACTATTTCTAATATAGGGACATTTGGGAATCTTATGGGAACGCCTATCATTCCACAACCACAGGTTGCGATATTGGCCATAGGAGCGATTGTCAAAAAACCAGCAGTTTTAGAAACTCCACAAGGTGATGTGATAGCAATCCGACAAAAAATGTTCATGTCTCATTCCTATGACCATAGAGTAGTGGATGGCTCGCTGGGAGGATTGTTCTTAAAACGAGTGAATGACTACCTTGAAGAGTTTGATCTACATACAGAAATTTAGTTATAAAATTTATAAATAAAAAAGCGTTCATTTTATTGAACGCTTTTTTGTATCTTAATTTTTTCTTTGTTTGAAGAGCCAATCTCTTACACTTTTGAGTTTATAGGCGTAATCAAAGGAATACATATGTTCTCCTCCTTTCCATGATTGGGCAGATTCAGGAACTACAGTTTTTGGAGTAAATCTTACAAAATTGATATCATAACCTTCTTTTATAAGGGCATTTACTTTAGCGTTTTGTTCTTTTATAGGAAGTTTCGCAGAAAATTCTACTTCTCCAAATTTTGCTCCTTCTTTATTTAAAACTTCACTGAGAGCATTCATTCCCAAAGAAGCTTTTGGGTCAGCAGCAGAGATTATATAAAAGAATTTCTTTTTTGCTAAAGGTGCTAAAATATTAGCATCCCATTGGCTACCAACGAATAAAGATGCGGCAAAAACATCAGGATATTTTATATTGAAATGAAAAGAAATCATACCTCCCATAGACTGACCTGTCGTATAGAGACGATTTTTGTCAATGCTGTATTCTTTGGTTATTTTTTGGAGTAATCTCATAGCCACATCAGCCTCTTCGCTTACTTGCCATTGGTCATTAGTCACATTTTCAGGTCCATCAAAAGCAGGAACCAATACAAAACTTGGATTGTCTTTTTGAGTTTCATCCATTGCCCATATAAATCCGCCATAGCCTTGTTTTAGCGGAGACATCGCTCCTTTTCCTGTGGTGCTGGCATCTGCCATGAAAAGAACCAAAGGATAAGATTTTTTGGAATCATAGTTTTTAGGAACAAAGAGATTGTAAGTCATTGTACGCCCTGTGATTTCATCATGAAATTGTAAGGTTTGGAATTTTGGTGCCATGATTTCTCTCAATCTTAAAAGTTCGGTATCATAGCTTTTGTCAGCTCCTCCATAAGAAGTATCCCAAGCCGAAGTTGTTTGGTTTTGAGAATTTGTAACGGTTTTCTGTGTCTCACAGGACATCACTGTCAGGGCAAATAATGCCGAGTAAAAAAGTTTATTCATAATGCTAATATATTTAGTTTGATTATGAAAAAAGGGTAAAGTTAAAAATTAAATTAAAATTTTCAGACTTTTAGGAAGGACTTTTACTTTCACAGGAGAGGAAAT
>CAUQVP010000051.1:0-12866 GCA_963521545.1 uncultured Flavobacteriaceae bacterium
TTTTATGTGGTGATAGTGGTTTTTATAAAAGAGAGCAGGGGGAAATAAAAGGCGACACCATAGTTTTTTATGAAAATTTTTATAATCCTTTTTATAAGGAAGTTCGTGAAAGATATTATGTTTTGTCTGATATGTCATTTGAGTAAGGTATTTGCATAACAGATAGTAGCTGCTATTTATGAAGATAAATTTAAAGTCTGACCTAAATTTATTCGATTCTTGATATAAAAATATTTATCTTTGAAAATAAGTTTTATGTAATGGATTTTGAAATTGATAATTTGGATGGCTGGAAAGAAGTTATAAAAAGCATTTTTCCACACATGAAGCATAATATTTTGCTGTTAAAAGGCAATCTGGGTGCAGGGAAAACCACTTTTACCAAATATCTGCTGGAGGAAATGGGAAGTGCAGATGGTGTGGATTCTCCCACTTATTCAATTGTGAATGAATATAATACGCCAAAAGGGAAGGTGTTTCATTTTGACCTTTATAGAATGAAAAGCGTGGAAGAAATCCAAGACATTGGGATAGAGGAGTATATAGACAATGGATTTTTGTCCATTATAGAGTGGCCAGAAATTTATGAAGAGGAACTCTACGGCATCCCATACCACGAGATGAAAATAGAAAATACAGGAAGCGCAAGGAAAATTTCTTTTTCATCAAAAAATGATTGATTGTAATAAATAGTTTTAAAAATATCCCATGAACAGTAGTGTTTTTACTCCTTTTACCGAGAAAGAGTTGGTACCGCAAGAGGAAAGGCTGGAAGTGATAAAGAAAGGCGGAATCATGACCATAGGCGTTCCGAAAGAGTCCTCTCTGAATGAAAATAGAGTGCCGATAACTCCCGATGCTGTGCAGGTTTTGACGCAGTGTGGTTATAAACTCATGATAGAGTCTGATGCAGGTAAAAAGGCGTTTTTCAGTGATTTGGAGTATTCTGAGGCAGGAGCTTTTATAGTGGATAAAGCTAAGGCTTTTGAACAGGATTTGGTGCTGAAAGTAGGTGCTCCTTCTTTGGAGGAAATAGAATTGTTGAAACCTAATTCATATATAATCAGTGCATTACAGATTAATCTTAGAGAAAAAGAGTATTTCAAAAAACTTTCTGAAAAGAAAATCAATGCCATAGCCTATGAGTTCATAGAAGATGAAAATAAAGAGCAGATGCTGGTAAAGCTGATAGGTGAGATAGCAGGCGGAATGTCGGTACTTTGTGCATCGGAGATGCTTGCCGTTTCGAAAGGGCTTATGCTGGGCGGAATTACAGGAGTGCGCCCTGTGGAAGTGGTGGTTTTGGGAGCGGATATCGTGGGAGAATATGCAGTAAGAGCAGCGATAGGGCTGGGTGCCACAGTGAGGGTTTTTGATAATTCTCTATCCAAACTTAGAAATATCCAAAATTCCATAGGCAGCCGAATATCAACTTCGATGATAGACCCAAAGGAACTGACCAAAAGTCTCCGAAGAGCCGATGTGCTGATAGGAACTATTCCGAGAATAAATATGCCGCCTATCGTGACAGAAAAAATGGTGGCACTGATGAAACAGGGAAGCGTCATCGTAGATTTGACCATAGATACAGGGAAATGTGTGGAAACTACGGAAGTTACTGATTTTGAGAAGCCTTATATAGAAAAACATGGAATCTTACATTCTGGACTACCGAATTTGACTTCTAAAATTCCAAGAACCACCAGCAAAGCCATTAGTAATTTCTTTTTGAGTTATCTTCTAAAAATCAATGAAGAAGGCGGTTTAGAAAATGTATTAAAATTAGGAAACGACTGCAGACAGGGATTTTATATGTACAAAGGCCGCCATACCAAACAGCTGGTTTGTGATAAATTTGGACTTAAATTTAATGATATCAATCTACTATTGTTATAAAATAAAAATCGGTCTTTTTGGAGACCGATTTTGCATTATATTTTCATAATGTCTGCTTCTTTTACTTTCAAGTGTTCATCAGAACTTTTGACATATTTATCAGTCAATTCCTGAATTTTACTTTCTGTATCTTTGATAACATCCTCTGAAACTCCTTCTAATTTTTTAAGGTCTTTCATCGCTTCTTGTCTTGCGTTACGGATGGTTACTTTCGTTTGTTCCGCTTCTGCTTTGGCTTGTTTTGCTAATTCTTTTCTTCTTTCTTCCGTTAGAGGCGGTACATTTAGAATGATATTTTCGCCGTTATTAGAAGGCGCAAAACCAAGGTTAGAAACGATAATTGCTTTTTCTATCGCTCCTATGGCGTTTTTGTCCCAAGGCTGGATAGAGATGGTCATGGCATCAGGAATAGAGACATTGGCAACCTGCGAAAGCGGTGTCATTGCTCCATAATATTCCACCATTACATCTTGCACCATAGCTGTAGAAGCTCTACCAGCTCTGATTTTTTGGAAAGCGTGATCCAAATGTTTTATCGCTGCATCCATTTCTTGTTTAGCAGATGCTATGATAAGTTCTAATTCTTCCATTGTATATTGAAAATTTGATAAATTACACATTTAGTTTACGATAGTTCCTATATCTTCTCCTTCTACTATTTTCAGGAGATTATTCTCTTTATTCATATCAAAGACAATGATAGGGAGATTATTCTCTTGGCTTAGAGTAAAGGCAGTCATGTCCATTACTTTAAGGTTTTTCTCAATAACTTCATTGAATGATAAGCTATTGAATTTCATAGCATTGTCGTTTTTCTCTGGGTCGCTGTCGTAGATGCCATCTACTCGGGTTCCTTTTAGAATCACATCAGCGCCTATTTCTATGGCTCTGAGCGTAGCGGCTGTATCCGTAGTGAAATAAGGGTTTCCTGTTCCTGCTCCGAAGATGACAACTCTTCCTTTTTCCAAGTGTCTTACGGCTCTTCTTTTGATGAAAGGCTCTGCTATTTTATCCATTTCTATGGCTGTCTGAAGTCTGGTTTTCAGACCGATGTCCTCCAAAGCACCTTGTAGAGCCATTCCATTGATTATCGTAGCGAGCATTCCCATGTAGTCGCCCTGAACTCTATCCATTCCCTTAGCCGCTCCAGAAACTCCTCGGAAGATGTTTCCGCCGCCGATTACTATGGCAACTTCGCAGCCTTTGTCCACTACTTTTTTGATTTCTTGGGAATATTCATTAAGCTTCTCAGTATCAATACCATATTGTTTGTCTCCCATAAGGGCTTCTCCGCTTAATTTTAGTAGAATTCGTTTGTATTTCATTGTCTTATAATGTTTTAATTTTTATGGTTGATAAAGTTTTAGTCTTTAAAGCATCCAAAAATTCATGCAAATATAAACAAATCAGAAAGAAAATAATAGAATATTTTGGATTATGAGATAATAAAATTTAATTTTGGCTTTATGAATAAGAAAGGTTTGGTTATAGCCATTGATGGATTTTCATCCACAGGAAAAAGTTCTATTTCTAAAGTAGTAGCAGATACTTTGGGACTTATCCATATCGATACAGGTGCCATGTATAGGGCAATTACGCTTTTTGGGCTGAGAAATTTCAAAGATGAAAAACAAGAGATAGATTTGTCTAAACTGCTTCAGAATTTGAATGAAATTTCATTAGAATTTAGAGAAAATAGCGGAAAATTAGAAATTTATCTAAATGGAGAAAATGTAAGTAAGGAAATCCGTACCACGGAAGTCTCTGATAATGTTAGTTTTATAGCAAAACAGCCCGAAGTGAGGGAGCGTTTGGTAGTTTTACAAAGGGATATTGCAGAAAAACAAGGCGTGATTATGGATGGCAGGGATATAGGAACGGTGGTTCTGCCTAATGCAGACTATAAATTTTTCCTTACTGCAAGTGCAGATGAACGCGCAAGGAGAAGATTTTTGGAACTGCAAAGCCTTGGTATAGAGACTACTATAGAGAAAGTCAAACAAAATCTGATAGAAAGAGACCGAATAGACAGCGAAAGAGAGACTTCTCCACTGAAACAGGCTGAGGATTCGATACTTATAGATAATACAAACCTAAATAAAGAAGAAACTATAGATTTGATTTTATCATACATTAAGAAATAATTAATAGAAAAAATTGTTTGTTTGGTATATTTATTGTATCTTTACCTAAGTAATAGCAAAGGGCTATTCAGAGATAAATATTAACATTTAAAAAATTTACTAAAATGTCAAGAGAAAGAAATTCAGGTATTGTGCTAGGTATATTAGCAGGTGCTGCAATAGGTTCATTACTAGGTGTATTATTCGCTCCAGAAAAAGGAGTAGAGACTAGAAGAAAATTAAGAAGAAAAGCTGAAGATTTGAGAGATGAGGCTTTGGATCATTATGAACACCTTAGAGATGAGGCTCTAGAGCACTATGAGAACATTTCTGGAAAAGTAAAACAAGGAGCAGAGAAAGTAGTAGCTGATGTGAAAGAAAGCTATGAAAACTATAAAAAAAATAGTTAGTCTCCAAAAGACACAGAAATTTAATAGTAAGATGATTTAAAAGAGGGGATTTATAAAAAGTCCCCTTTTAGTTTTCAAAAGAGAAAGGAAGATGATAGGCTTGTTTAAAAATTATATAGAAAAAAGAATCAGTCTCTTAAAACTGGAAACGACAGAAACTTCTGTCAAGGTGCTTAGTATGGCGGTGTATATCCTGCTGATGGTCACTTTGGGAATTTGTTTTTTTGCGTTTTTCTGTCTGGGGCTGGGGCTTGTGATTGGTAATTTACTGGGAAATTATGCTTATGGGATGCTTATCATGGCGAGCATATTTTTGGTAGGTTTGTTGGTGGTTTTTTCTCAGAAGAAAAATATCATAGAAAATCTGAAAGAGCGTTTGGTGAACATTATTTACAATGAAGAATAAGATGGGAAAAATAAAGAATTTTCAAGATTTAAAAAATCAAAAAGAAGAACTCAAAACAGAAATTAAAGAAATAGAATCAGTGTTGAGTTTTGAAAACCCAAGAAAAACCTTAGGGGTGATTACTAATGGAGTTACAGAGAAATATTTAGGCGGAATGATGGATTCTGGTTTAGTTCAAAATGCTTCTTTTTTGGCGAATAAATTTTTGCTTCCCTCTTTGGAGGCAGGTTCTGCTAAACTGCTTACCAATGCACTCTTGAAAAGGGTAAGACCTTCCATGAAAAAAACATTGATAGGATTGGGGGTAGCTGTCCTGACTCCCATCATCATCATACAGATTAAAAAAAGATTGGATAATTTCCAGCAGAGAGAAACAGCAAAAAGTTTAAGCAAATTGATATAAATACTAAAAAAAAACATCCATTTTGGGTGTTTTTTAATTATCATAAATCAATGCAAACCCTATACAAGAGGTTTTATCTTTGTTCCATTAAAAATTAAGATAATGGAAAATTATAAAATACCAGAACAGACAAAGATAGGGCATGTACATTTAAAAGTATCTAATTTGGATAAGGCGTTGAGTTTTTATCGAGATTTATTAGGGCTGGAAGTAACTCAGTATTTTGGAGAAGATGCTGTGTTTTTATCCGCAGGGGGATATCACCATCACATAGCATTGAACACTTGGTATTCTAAAGATGCACCAAAAGCGAGTCCAAACATCGTGGGGCTGTATCATGTTGCATTTCTTTACCCTACAAGGAGAGATTTAGCATTGATTGTCAAAAGATTGAAGGATAATGGATATCCAATTATTGGAGGAACAGATCATGGGGTTTCTGAGGCGATATATCTTACAGATCCTGATGGGAATGGAGTAGAACTCTATTGGGACAGACCAAAAGAACAATGGCCAAGGGCAGAAAATGGCAACCTTATGATGTATAATGGATTCTTGGATATAGAAATGTTATTAAAAGAAATCTAATAAAATGAGTAAAAAAATAAAAGGCTGTTTTGATAATACAGCCCTTTATTGTTTAATTACTTGAATGATTTTCTGTGTGTTGTTACTCAGCACATACCTCATTAGGTATTTCCCTTGTTTCAGCCTGTCTACTCTTATTTCGGAATAGTTTGCGTTGATTTGGACATCTGCAACTACATTTCCCAAAATGGAATAAAATGTAGCAGATTTTATTTTTACATTAGGGTCAGAAGTTTTTAGGTATAAAAAATCCTTCGCAGGGTTCGGATAAGCGATAAGCTCCTTATCATTTGCTGTTTGTGATGATTTTCCTGTTTGAAAACTCTGAGCCTCCATCTGCCCAAAACCTATAATACTGAAAAAAAACAAAAATAAAAATTTCCTCATACTTCCAAAATCAATTTTTTATTCCTACAAAAATAATCAAAAAATACTAAAAACAAAAAATAAATAAAAATAAATTTCAACTACAAATTTACAAAAACCATTCCAAAAAGAAGATGTATTAAATTAAAAATATTACTTTTGTTTTATGATTTTACGAGGAGACAATTTGATAAAAGAATACGGCCCTAAAAAAGTAGTAAAAGGGGTAAGTTTAGAAGTGAAAAAAGGCGAAATAGTAGGGCTTCTCGGTCCTAATGGAGCTGGAAAAACCACCACTTTCTACATGATAGTAGGGCTGGTAAAACCTACTTCTGGCGAGATAACACTGGATGGGAAGGACATCACGCAGGATGCGATGTATAAAAGGGCGCAGAAAGGCGTGGGGTATTTGGCGCAGGAGGCTTCTATTTTTAGAAAATTGTCGGTAGAGGATAATATTTTATCGGTTTTACAATTGACCAATAAATCAGCAAGTGAGCAAAAAAACAGACTGGAAGAGCTTTTGGATGAATTTTCCTTGCAGCATGTACGCAGAAATAGGGGAGACCTGCTCTCTGGTGGGGAGAGAAGAAGAACCGAAATCGCCCGATGTCTGGCGACAGATCCAGATTTTATCCTTTTGGATGAGCCTTTTGCGGGGGTAGACCCTATTGCGGTGGAAGATATTCAGAAAATCATCCGTTCCCTTGTGAAGAAGGATATAGGGGTGCTTATTACCGACCACAATGTCCAGCAGACCCTTGCTATTACTAATAAAACATACATCATGTTTGAAGGGAAAATCTTGAAAGAGGGCATTCCAGAAGATTTGGCGAATGACCCACAGGTAAGACAGGCTTATCTTGGAGAGAATTTCCGTTTTGAAAAAATTTAACGAAAAAATCAATATGAAAATACTTACCTCCCCAGCTAAACTGATGAAAGTTGGGGTTTCTTCGGAATTTATAAAGCCTACCGAGCCTCAGTTTATAGAGGATTCGGCTTCTATTCAGTCTTATTTAAAGGAAAAAACGCCCCATTTCTTGGCGGAACTTATGGAGCTTTCTCCAAAATTAGCCGATGAAAACTGGGAAAGAAACCAAAACTGGAAAAAAAATCCATCCGAAAATGAGTCTGCACCAGCCATGTTGGCTTTTACAGGCGAGGTTTATCGTGGATTGGATGCGCTGAGTTTGGATAAAAAGGCGATTGATTATCTGCAGGAACATTACAGAATGCTTTCGGGGCTGTATGGACTTCTGAAACCTTCTGACCGCATTATGCTGTATCGACTGGAAATGGGGCGAAAATTTCAGTTTGATAAGTATAAAAATCTATACGAATTTTGGTCGGACAAGATTACGGAACAGCTTAATTCTGAGCTAAATGAAGGTGAACTTCTGCTCAATTTGGCAAGTAATGAATATTTTAAAGTAGTAAATCGTAAAAAACTCCATGCCCAAGTGGTTGATTTTGACTTTTATGAAATGAAGTCAGGGAAGCCCAAAACCATAGTGGTTTATACGAAACACGCCAGAGGGCTGGTGGTTCGTTTCTGTGCAGAAAACAATGTTCGTTCCTTGGAAGAGCTGAAAGCCTTTGGTGAAGAAGGATATCTCCTAAATGATGAGCTTTCCACAGAGAATAAACTCGTTTTTATGAGGTAGGATTTTGTAAATACTTGTTTATTAATATGTTACAGAGATAAAAACACACATTTTTGTCTCTGTTTTTTTATACTCAATTGAGAAAACTAATCTTCTATACAGCTGTCAATCGCTTTATCTACGCGTTCATCCAAATCTTTGGGAGGATTATCCATAGATATATCAACAATGTCATCATTGCTGAGGCTCTCATTAAGCTTGTTCATCGCACATTCGCAATATTCTCTCGCCTCACTTTCTTTTAATCCAGAATTTTCGATACAAGATTTCACGCCTTCTTCTATAAAGGTTTTGCGGAGGCTGTCGCTGTATGCATTTTTTATTTTTTCTGTTACTTTTTGAGCTGAATCACTGCTGCATGCTCCTAAAATAAACATCGCAGATAAGATGAAAATAGATTTTTTCATGATGAAATAATTTAAGAACAAATTTAATGAAATATTTTTAAAGCTGATAATCAGTGGTTTAATTTATTTCGTTTTAAAATTTAACTACTTTGTATTGCATAATACTTGATTGTTCGTATATTTGCAGTATAAATAAGATGAACACCAATCATTAACTATATAAAAAAACAAAGAATGAATATCGAAAACACGAAAGCGCAGATGAGAAAAGGAATACTAGAATTTTGTATTCTGAGCCTCATCAAGAGAAGAGAGATGTATGTTTTGGATTTGATGGAAGAGCTGAAAAAAGCCGATATGGAAGTGGTGGAAGGGACGCTCTATCCACTGCTGACAAGGCTGAAAAATGCAGAAATCCTCTCTTACCGCTGGGAAGAGTCCACAGGAGGGCCGCCCAGAAAGTATTATAAACTCACGGAGAAAGGGGAGCTTTTCATAGCGGAGTTAGACAAAACATGGAGCCAATTAACAGAATCAGTAACTCAAATCACAAAAAATCAATAACATGAACAAGACAATATCTATCTCATTAGCAGGGTTTTCCTTCATCATAGAAGAACAGGCCTACGAGAAACTAAACAAATACTTACAAGCGCTTCGGAATTCTTTGGAAAAAGATGAAGCCGATGAAGTGATGTATGATATAGAAATCAGGATTGCGGAAATTTTCAGAGAAAATCTTGATAAAAGAGAAGTGGTGAATAGTGATGATGTGGAAAAAGTCATTGCTCAGATAGGAACTCCAGAGGCCATAGAAGGGCAGAGTGAAGAAAATGCAGAGCAGGAAATCCCTCAAGAAAAAACAAAAAAAGAACTTTTCCGAGATATGAAAAGGGGCAAGATAGCAGGTGTCTGCGCAGGGCTGGCTCAGTATTTCGGGATGGACATTTCGCTGATGAGAATTATTTGGATTTTGGTATTTATTTTCTCTGTGGGCTTTGTTTCTGTGGTGGCTTATGTCATTCTGTGGGTAGTAGTTCCAGAGGCGGAAACGGCATCAGATTTTCTGAAAATGCAGGGAAGACCCATCAATTTTGATAGCCTTAAAGAAGCAGGGCAGAGGGTAAGTTCTTTTTACAATGAAAATAAATCAGAAATAGCCAAAACAGGAGCTGGTATCTGGAATGTTGTCCGAGTAATTTTAGGTTGGATAATGGTTATTCTCGCTGTTAAGACTTTGATTGTCTTGGTTAGTTTTATATTAGTATTTTTAGGGGTTTGGGATTTTCAGTTTTTGAGAATATATTGGGATTTGGAAGAATTTAATTTCTTTTTTGACCTAAATAAGGAGACAAAGTATGTCTTTATGGCAATTGTAATCTTCGCAATTTTAATTCCTATAGTTGTTTTTACGGAATTGAGTATCATATTGTTCTCACCTAAAACAAAAGTAAAATATTGGAGTTTTTCAGTAGGATTTCTTACCATTTGGTTATTAGTTTTAGGGGTTTATTTCGGTTTTTTAGTTTCAAAGAAAGAACTGATTTACAGCGGAAACAATTTTCAGGAAGAACGAGTTTCTATCAATACCCAGTCGAATGTCCTTACCCTTGATTTGAAGCGGGTGGAGATTCCGCAGAACTTTAAGGCTTATGGAGATGATATTTTTTCGGATAAGAAAAAAATCTATAAAGAAGATTATCCAGATGTCTATATTACAAGAAGAAATGATGTAAAACAGCCGTATATCATGATTAGAAAAAAAGCCGATGGCTATAATATCCCTATCGGTCTGAGTGTTCCTGTGGAAGTTTCTGGTAATGCGGTATTGCTGCCGAACTATATAAGTTATTCCTATGACCAAAGATTTCGGGATTATGATGTGGACTATGAACTGGTCATTCCTGAAACGATGGAAATCAGAGATTTAAGTGATGGTAGAGTGGATATCCACGGAGATGAACACGGATTTTATAGAGAAGAAAGAGGATATCAGCCAGAGTCGCAGGTGGAATCAGACACCATATCAACAGGTAGAAAATATTAACTAAACTAAATCACAAAGTATTTTTAAATAATGTTTTGCAGAGTTGCAGAACATTATTTTTTAACATCAAAATATAAAGTGTGCATAATGCTTTTTGAAAAAAATAATGTAGATTTGCTCCTTTAACTTTTAATCATGAGAAAAATAATAGGATCATTACTGCTGAAGCTTCTGGGCTGGAAGGTGGTGCTGGAAGGGGATTTGGAGAATCTGAACCGCTGTGTGCTTATCGTGGCGCCGCATACGGACAACATTGAATATCTTTTGGGGAATTTAGTTTATTGGAAATACAATAAACCGCTGAGAGTCATCATAAAAGATGCTCATACTAAGGCTTGGTACGGCTTCATTGTCAGGGCGTTAGGCGGGATAGGAATCAATCGTTCCCAAAGGAATAATCTTGTACAATTTGTCACTGATTTGTTTAAAAAGGAGGATTTTAGTTTGGTGATTTGCCCAGAAGGAACGCGTTCCCGAGTGGAAAAATGGAAACTCGGATTTTATCATATGGCGCTGGGTGCGAGGGTTCCGATAGTTTTTGGAGGGGCAGATTTTAAAACTAAAAAAATTCACATCGGGAGAAAAATCAGCGTGGAAGACTTGGAAAGTCGCTCTTTTGAAAGCATAATGGATGAAATTCAGGACTATTACAAGGATTTTACGCCGAAATATCCAGAAAAGTGGAATCCAAAAATTTATTAAAAATTCTTGAAAATTTTGCAGATAATTAATTTTTTGTATATTTGCAATCAAATTAACGAGTAATAATAGAGTTTTAACAAAAAAATACACGAAGTAGAAATGCTAAATCAAAATTTACATATCAAGTTTTATTTACCCACAGGGGTAAGGCTTCGTGTTATGCCTTCTTGTTAGAATAATAGTATAATGATATGCAAACCCGAAGTCAGTGAGATTTCGGGTTTTTTATTTCAAATTTTCCCGATTATTTACCAATCATATTATCATTATACAAATGGGAAATTCATATATCCAAGGTTCTCGCCTGCGCAGTAGCCGCACTCGTAAACGCGTTGCTAAAACTGATTACGAGAAATATCTTCGCCAATGTTGTGATCGCCATGCTGAACTAGAAAAGCAGAAGCGAACCATGCCGCTTGTACCACTTGAAAAACCATATCAAAAGGGCTATGTACGCTTTTTTGTGGTTCGTGATGATGTAAAACGCAGTAAATTAGGAGCTTTTTTTGAGAATCTTTTGGCTAAAATCAATACTTATCAATACGCTGATAACCGCAAATTCCAAAAAAAGAAAAAACGCAGAGGTAAGCGCACCTATGTTCCTAGAAAACAGGAATTACTATCATTTAGACAATGGGAGTGGGTGGATGCGATAGAAAAGGGCAAACTGGTAGCAGAAGAATGTAAATATTTTATGAAAGTGGAGCGTTATAATTCTGTTTATAAGCGTTTTGAAATTTATTATGAATTTGCTGAGCCTTGGCGTTTTATGTTGAGAGTTAGACCTAATATCATTACGCATTACCGCCCAATAAACCTTGAAATAGAGCATGAGTTGGCTGAACTGGATAAGGTTTTGAATGATTATAAAAACTGGGGAATTATTCAAAAAAAGGTGTTTTGTAATGGTTATACTTGGAATCGCTATCAAAAAAAATGGGAAATTAAAGCAAAGTATAAACGCTCTCCTCTAAAGGGGATTACAGAATTTAGAAGCAATTCTTCTGCTTTGGAAATAGCAGAAATGTTATTAGACAGTAAATTTTATTAAAAAGAAATCATAAAAATGGAAAAAATAATACAAATCACCGCAGGACGCGGTTCTTTAGAATGCCAATGGGTAGTAGCCAAAGTGCTGAAGACTTTCCTGCAAGAAGCTGCCCAAGCAGGCATCAGCTATACCATTCTCAGCCGAGAGGAAGGCGATGCCAATCTCACTGTAAAATCGGTTACCTTGCAACTCAAAGGCAAGGAGTTAGCGTCGTTTTTGAAAACTTGGCTCGGCACCGTGTGCTGGGTAGGCAAGAGCACCTTTCGCAAGTTTCACCAGCGCAGTAACTGGTATATAGGTGTTTTTGAGCTCGACCAACTGCAACGCCAGCCTTTCTCAGAGCGCGATGTACAGTTCCAAACCACTCGCTCGCAAGGCAATGGCGGACAGAATGTGAACAAGGTGAATTCGGCAGTACGCGCCACTCATCTGCCTACGGGCGTAAGTGTTTTTGCGCAGGATTCGCGTTCGCAGTTAGAGAATAAGAAACTCGCCCTCGCACGCCTAAAAGAAAAACTTGCCGAAGTGGAGCTTCAGCAAATCGCTGAGCAGGCGCAGAACCATTGGAACAATCACACCCAAGTCCAACGCGGCAACCCTGTGCGCACTTTCAAAGGTACCGATTTCAAAAGCAATTATATAGAAAAGAGTTATAAGAAAAAACGGGCAGAAGCGAAGAGGGAAATTAGTAAATTTGTTGATTAACAAATGAGCCAATGAGTGCGATTCCAAGCCATTCTGCTACTCTAAAAAATAAAGATTATGACAGGAAGAATGTACCAAGATACCCATTTCAACCTTACGATGCTCAATGGTTTGCCCATAGAGCAACTCAAGGTATGTGTAAATCCTGATGATGG
>CAUQVP010000052.1:0-12025 GCA_963521545.1 uncultured Flavobacteriaceae bacterium
CATAATCACGCCAGACAATTACAAAAAAGAGTAAATCTTCTGCTTGGGGCGAATGCAGAGGAGCGGTATTTGGACTTTATCAAGGTTTATCCTAATGTTTTCAAGAGGGTTCCGCAGTGGATGGTGGCTTCGTTTTTAGGAATTACGCCAGAGAGTCTGAGCCGAGTGAGAAAAGAAATCGCAAATAAAGAGAGAAAAAATGATTAAATTTTATAAATATCAAGGAACTGGGAATGACTTCATTATGATAGATAATAGAAATCAGTCTTTTCCTAAAAATGATGTAGAATTAGTAAAAAAAATGTGCGACCGCCGTTTCGGAATTGGTGCAGATGGCTTGATTTTATTGGAAAACCACGAAGGTTTTGATTTTCAGATGGTTTATTATAATTCGGATGGAAACGAAAGCACGATGTGCGGCAATGGAGGGCGCTGTATTGTGGCTTTTGCGTATTTCTTGAATGTTTTTGAAAATAAAGCTAAATTTAATGCAATAGATGGGCTTCACGAGGCTGAAATCAATGGAAATGTAGTGAAGCTAAAAATGATAGATGTTCCAGAAATTATTAAGATAGATGCTGATTATCAATTAAATACAGGTTCTCCGCACTTTGTGAGATATGTGGAAGATGTGCAGAATCTGGATGTTTATAAAAACGGATACGAAATCAGAAATTCTGAGCCTTATAAAAAAGAAGGAATAAATGTAAATTTTGTTTCTAAAATATCTGATAATGAGGTGTTTGTGAGAACTTACGAAAGGGGTGTGGAGGATGAGACATACAGCTGTGGAACGGGAGTTACGGCGAGTTGTCTTACATTTATGAATGAATTTGGTGGAGGTGAGGTTTCTGTGAAAACACTCGGCGGAAACCTGAAAGTGTATGCAGAAAAGCACGAGGCAGGATTTAGAAATATTTGGCTGGAAGGCCCTGCGGAATATGTCTTTGAGGGGGTTTTCAAATAAGATTAAAAAATGAAAAAAGTAATTATAGTTTTTTTAGGATTGCTCCTAATCGGTGGAGGATTTTTTGGATATACTTTATACAAAAAACATAAGGGAAATAATGTCAAAAAATCTGGATATTTTCTGGTGCCGAAGGATGCGAATTTAGACCAAGTTTTGGATAGTATAAAACCATATATAGCTGATATGGAGGCTTTTCGAGAAGTGGCAGAGTCTAAGCATTTGGGGAAATTCATCAAAGCGGGAAGATATAGAGTGAAGGAAGGCGATGATAATACAAAGCTGGTCAATATGCTGAAAGCAGGACTGCAGACAGAGGATACTTTTAGAATAAAGGATTTTGATGATGTTTATCAAATGATAGGGCGTGTGACTAGGAAAACGCAGGTGGATTCTTTGGGATTTGTGACAGTGTTTGATAGAATCGCTCAGGAAAAAGGACTAAACTCAGCAGAAGATTTGAAAATTTATTTCTTTTCGGATACTTATCAGTTTTATTGGACGGTGACGGCAGAGGAGTTTTTCAAAAAATTTGAAAAAGACTATAATGAATTTTGGACAGAGGAGAGAAAAGCCAAAGAGCAGAAACTTGGGCTGACAAGAGAGCAGATCTATGCGCTTGCCTCCATCGTTCAGAAAGAATCGGGAGGGAAAGAAGATGAGCAGAAAACTATAGCGGGGCTTTATCTAAACCGCTATGAAAAGGGAATGAAACTACAGTCTGACCCTACGGTGATTTATGCGATTAACAAAGAGCATAATTTCACAAAGCAGATAAAGAGAATTTACAATAAAGACCTAAAACACCCATCGCCATATAACACCTATGCAAATGCAGGAATTCCGCCAGGTCCTATCTGTATGGTGAATAAAGCAGCGGTGGACAATGTGCTGAATGCCGAAAAAAATAATTATATTTTTATGTGTGCCGACCCTGAAAGACTGGGTTATCATAAATTCACGGATTCTGATATAGAACATGCGAAAAATGCAAAAGCATACCATGAATGGTTGAATAAAAATAAAATAAAATAAAAAATAGTGTGAAATCAATAATTTTTGTAATTTTACACCCAATAATAGAAAAACTTTAAATTTACATATTTATGAGAAGAAGTGTATTAGTTGCTTTGCTGTTAGGAGGCTTGCTAAATGCTCAGCAGGGTAATGACAAGCTGAAAAAGGAGATGGATGAGCGAAGAGAGCAATTGTTCAAACAGTTTGAGTTCTATGCTCATAAGCAGATTTATAGAAATAATTCTACTGATGACCCAAAATCAGAAAGTGTTATCAAACGAGATTTAAAGAAAGAAAGAGAAACTATTTCTTTTTTCTTTGAAGGTATGCCATATTTTTTAAGTGCTTTTGATACAGACCAAATTAAAAACTCTAATGTAGATGCTATCCAAGAAGGGACCATAGATGGTCTTACAGGAAGTTTTAATGGAGAAGGGATAAAGGTGTCTGTTTTTGATGGTGGTCGTGTTTATGCAAAGCATACAGACTTTGGGAGCAGTGCGAGGATAACGAATAAAGAAGCTGCTACTATACCATATAGCAGTCATGCTACAGGAGTAACAGGGATGATGGGAAGTAAAGGGCATAGCCTGAGTGTAACATCTACAAAAAGAGATGGGGTAACACCTATTATTGTAGAAATGAATACCAAGGGGATGATGCCGGAGGCTGTTTTTGACAGCTATTATTATGGGAATTCTACTCTTGCTGGGGAGACAGTAGAAAAAGATTCTTCAGCTAAAATAAGAGACAGCAAGCCTGCTCTGTCTAATCACTCTTATGGTAATGTTATAGGATGGAGTTTGGAAAACGGTTCTATGGGAGTTGGTTTTTATTGGAGAGGTTCATATGACCCATCAAATGGGCGGTCATATGATTTGAACGGAACATATCATGGTAGAGACAAAGAGCTGGATGATATAGTATATAATAATCCTTATATGGTGGTGGTAAAATCTGCAGGAAATTCCTATGGAAAAGGACCTACATCAAATACAATGTTTCCTGGTTATTATTATAGAGATTCTGATGGTGGAACTTGGGTGCAGTTTTCTTCTACAGATGTGCTTCCTCCTGATAACTGTGCAGCTGGGTATGATTGTATCCCAATGGGGGCAGTGGCGAAGAACATTATCACAGTAGGTGCTACTGAGAAAATTAGAACTGCTTCAGATGGGTTTGATGGGAGATATACTCAGGTGTCTGATGTGAAAAAAGCAAGCTATAGTAGTGCTGGGCCTCGTGATGATGGGGCTGTCAAGCCAGATATTGCAGGGGTGGGAAGTAATATATTATATCCTTCTACTTCTTCTGCAGGATCAACTACTTATGGTGTAGGAAATGGTACATCTTATTCAGCTCCGCAGGTTACGGGGATTATAGGGCTTTGGAGTCAGATTTATCAGTCGCTTTTTGCAGGAAAAAATCTTAATGCTGCATCAGCTAAAAACCTTCTAATTCATACAGCGCAGGAGGCAGGAAATGTAGGGCCGGATGTTTGGTATGGATGGGGCTTTGTAGATGCTAAAAAAGGAGCAGAGCTATTGGTTCAGAAAAACCAAAATAAAGTGATTTTTGAAGATAAAGATCTTAAAAACGCTCAAAAAAATGAAATTCTGGTGAAAACAGATGGAGCTCAGCCGCTTAAAGCTACGATTGTTTGGACAGATCCTTCTTATAAGCTTAACTATAATACATTTGATGTAGCTAATAATAGAACATCTAAATTGGTAAATGATTTAGATTTAAGAATAACTAATGTTCAGACCAATGAAGTTCATTATCCATGGAAATTAGATGTCAATGCTCCGCGTAACCCAGCGACAAAAGGGGATAATACAGTGGACAATGTAGAACAGGTTCTTATAAACCAGCCGGCAGCAGGAGTTTATAAAATAGAAGTGTCTAATAAAGGAACTTTGGTGAACAATGATAGAGTAAATACGGAAAAACAGACCTACTCTATCATAGTGACGGGATATACTGAGAATGTAACTCCAGAGGTGATACCAGCAGAGGCTTCTCCTACATTATTGGCGGATGGAAATAATAAGGTAAATGTGAAATTTGTAGAAAATATTAATAATATCAAGATTTTTGATATGTCAGGAAGACTCATCAGAAGTATAGCTCCTAGCAGCGTGCAGACTTATGATGTAGATTTCTCTGGATTCCCAGCAGGAATATATGTCCTGACGGCATCTTCTGCAAATCATAAACTGAGTAAGAAAATCAGAAAACAATAAATTCAAAAAAGGAACTCTTAAAATTAAGAGTTCTTTTTTTGTTATAATAAAAAAAATATTATCTTTGTTCCTTTAATTATGTTAATTTCTGTTAAAATTTTAAAATAAGGATATATTAAAAATAGATATATGAAAAAACAAATTATTCTCTTGGGATTTTTAGCGACTACAAGTTTAGCTTTTGCCCAATCAGGAAAAGTAGGGATAAATACAAATAGTCCTGAAGCTACTTTGGATATAAAACCAAGCACAGCGAATGCAGTTGTGAGCGCAAATACAAACGAAGGGGTTTTGATTCCAAGAGTAAGCAGAGCGAGACTGAACAGCATCGCTCCTTCTAATTTGAAAGAGTCTACTTTAGTGTATGTGAATGATTTGACTGGGGCAGTAGCTACAGTTACTTCTAATGTTACATCTAAAGGTTTCTACTATTACAGCACCGCAGATAGTAAGTGGGTGAAAATGGCAGAAGGAGTCTTGCAGGCACAAGACCTTAGATTAGTGGGGCTTAATAACCACATTACACAGGATGCTGGTGTAGGAGGAAATGGTAGTGGAGTAGGAACAGGTCCACATAATATAGGTATAGGGAAAGATGCTCTATTTTCTAATACAAGTGGTTCTCACAATATAGCTGTAGGACTAGATGCTTTGCGTTCTAATACTACTGGGGTTAATAATGTGGCAGTAGGTATAGGATCTTTGCGCTCTAATGGACAAGGAAGAGGGAATGTAGGTGTAGGTGCTAATACATTGTATTCTAATACAGGAGGTATGTATAATGTGGCTGTTGGGGAAAATTCTTTGTATCATACTGTTTCTGGTATTGGAAATGTGGCTGTTGGTACAGATGCTCTTTTTAGAAATACAACAGGAGCTAATAACACAGCAGTTGGTTATACTGCTCTATATAATAATACCACAGGAGCAAGTAATATAGCTAATGGTTTTGCAGCTTTGTATAGTAATACTACAGGAGATCGTAATATGGCATTAGGACACCATGCTTTGTATAGTAATACAAGTGGTTCTAATAACATGGCTTTTGGTACGGAAGCTTTAAAAGCAAATACGATAGGGGCAAATAATATTGCATTAGGAACATCTTCTCTTACATCTAATATTGGAGGTAATTTTAATATTGGTATTGGTCAAAAATCATTGATGACAAATACAGTGGGAGATAGTAATATAGGTATAGGTTCTCAGGCGCTGCAGAATAATATTTCAGGAAGTTACAATGTGGGACTTGGGTTTGATGCTCTTCGTTTCAATACTGCGGGAAATCATAATGTGGGGCTTGGGTTGTATGCTCTTAGCAAAAATACAGTAGGGATGAGTAATGTAGGATTGGGACATTCTGCTCTTTCTAATAACACTATAGGAAGTCATAATGTGGGACTAGGAACTAATGCTCTTACTAAAAATACTACAGGAAACTATAATGTAGGTATAGGAAACGCTACATTAACGAATAATGCTGCAGGGATGGCGAATGTGGCTATAGGAAACCTTTCTTTGGTTTCTAATAATGGCGGAAATTATAATGTGGCTGTTGGAAATGAAGCTTTAGGAGCAAATACTTCAGGGGCATATAATATCGCATTAGGGACAAGTACATTAACAAGCAATACTACAGGGCAACATAATAATGCACAAGGTTTAAATGCATTACAAAACAATACAGTAGGAAATAATAACATTGCTCTTGGTAATGGATCTGGTGGATGGGTAAAAGGACATAATAATATCCATATAGGTAGTGCTAATTTCCAATCTATATCTACAGGAGAACTAGATAATGTGATAGCAATAGGAAATGGAATAGGTTCTGGTGCACTTACAACTGCTAATTCAAATGATAACACCATTATCTTAGGACATCAGAATGGACATAGTTTTAGTCCTAATGTGGGGATTGGTACCTATAAACCAGATTCTAAAGTTCATATTGTAACTAATGGACCAAACGCTATCAAGATACAAGATACCAATCAAGGAGCAGGTAAAGTTCTTACTAGTGATGCTAATGGGGTAGGAACATGGAAAGAACCAGCACCTCCAATTGCTGACTTTACAAGACAATATGCTCGTACAACAGTTAATTATGACTTGCAACCAGCCACAACTCAACCAATACCAGGAATTAATGATTTTATAGCACCTAAAACAGGTAAGTATCTAGTGTTGTTCCACTCTTTCCTTCAGAATGCATGGGATACAGGTACTAGAAACTTGTACTTTATCATGCTCTTAAATGGCGCGCCATGGATAGATGCTGATGAGACATATAGCTATGTACCAGCAGGAGATTATTTTAACCAGCACTATTCTAATATAATAGGCCTTACAGCAGGAGATAGGGTTAGTTTTAGAGTAAATGCTAATAGAGGAAAGTTAAGATTCCATCCTACTTGGGCTCCGAGAAATAGGGTTGAAATAGTTTATTTAGGACAATAATTTTTAAAAATTTCATATTTTACAAAAAAAGAGATACTATATGTGTCTCTTTTTTTTATGAAGTTTAGAGGATAAAAATTTCATCTTATTTATCCTAAGTATAAAATTTTCAGTGAATTTGATTATATTTGCAGACTTAAATAAAAATTATAATTCATAATGCAAGGAAAAGGTCTTATTACTATCATTGCTGTTGCCCTTGGGCTTATCTGTATTACAGAGCTTCTGCCGACTTGGTATGCCAATAAAATAGAAAGCGAAGCGAAGGCATTAGCAGGAAATAATGAAGAGAAATATCAGAAAGAATTAGACAAACTATCTAAAGACACTCTGAATCTTGGCTTTACAAAGCTATACTACACCAATGCCAAGGAGCGTGAGATGAAGCTGGGGCTTGACCTAAAAGGAGGTATCAATGTCCTTTTGGAAATCAACCAAAGAGATTTGGTGACCAATCTGGCTGACTATTCTACAAACCCTGTTTTTGTAGAGGCTTTGGATAGAACGGATAAAGCACAGGAAAACTCTACTAATTCGTATATTCAGAATTTCTTTGTTCAGTTTGATATTGTTAATAAAGAAAAGGGAGCAAATCTAAAACTTGCCAGCCCAGAGGTGTTTGGGACACAAAATTTGAGCAGTGAGATAAAATTTAATACTCCTGATGAAGAAGTTAAAAAAATCATCACTAAGAAAATAGAAGCGAGTATAGGAGCTGCCTATGAGGTTATCAGAACTCGTATCGACAAGATGGGAGTTACCCAGCCAAATGTACAGCAGGTGCCAGGAACAGGAAGAATCCTAGTGGAAATGCCTGGTATCAAAGACATAGATAGAGTGAAACAAATGCTCCAGACTTCTGCGAAACTACAGTTTTGGGAAGTGGGAACAATCCAAGAAGTTTTCCCTTACTTGGAGGACATGAGCAAAAATGTCATCGTGAAAGGCGATTCTATGGGAGTGAAAAAAGGATTTAACTTTACTAAAGCTCTCAATTTAGATAAACTAAGATCTAATGCTGTGGCAACTGTCAAACTTTCTGACACGGCTGCAGTTAATAAAATTCTTAATAGCGAAATCGCAAAAGAAGCTAGACCATCTAACCTTAGATATGTGGACTTTATGTGGGCATACAAACCACAAGAGGATGCACCTGATTACTTGGAACTTTATGCTATAAAGAGCAACGCTAGCAAAAAAGCGCCTATTGATGGTGCTGTGGAGTCTGCAAGAGTGGATTATGACCAGATGAGAAGGATCGTAGTGGATATGCAGATGGATGCTAATGGAACTAAAGAATGGAAATCCCTTACAGAGAAAAATGTAGGAAGACCTATAGCTGTTACTTTGGATAATAGAGTTTATACAGCACCGAATGTAAATGAGCCAATTCCTAATGGAAGCTCTCAGATTAGTGGTAATTTCACAGAAGATGAAGCGAAAGATTTAGTAAATGTACTAAGTGCAGGGAAACTCCCTGCTAGCGCGAAGATTGTTCAGGCTGATGTAGTAGGGCCATCTTTAGGAGAGGAGTCTATTCAGGCGGGGCTTTGGTCGTTTGTGGCAGCGTTTTGTATCATCATAGCATATATTATTTTCTACTATGGAGGTGCGGGAGTTTATGCTGTGATTGCTATGGTGTTTAACTTGTTTTTCCTTTTTGGAATCATGGATTCTATGGATGCTACGCTTACGCTTCCAGGGATTGCGGGGATAGTTCTAACGATGGCAATGGCGGTGGATACCAATGTGATCATTTATGAAAGAACAAGAGAGCAGCTTTTTGCAGGAAAAGATATTAAAACAGCTTATAATGATGGGTTTAATGATGCTCTATCTGCAATTATCGATGGACAGCTTACATCCATTCTTACAGCGCTAGTTCTTTATATTTTCGGAACGGGGCCTATCCAAGGTTTTGCGGTGACATTGCTTATCGGTCTGATAATGACTTTCTTTACTTCTGTATTGATGTCCAGGGTGATGATATTCAGTAGATTAGAGAAAGGAAAATCATTGTCTGTTTGGACACCGATGACTAAGAATTTATTCCGAAATATTTGGGTAGATTTTATAGCAAAGAGAAAGGTAATGTATGTTATCTCTGCTGTATTGGTAGCGGTTTCTATAGGGTCTATTGCAACGAATGGATTTAAATATGGTATTGATTTCACTGGAGGAAGAAGTTTTGTAGTGAAATTTGATAAAACTGTGGATGTAGAAGCTGTAAAAGGCAGTCTTTCACAAGTTTTCAAAAATGAAAAAGGAGAGTCAAGTTCTATTGATATTAAGACTTTTGGGAATGACCAACAGCTGAAAATCACTACAGATTATAAGATAGGAGATGAATCTCTGAAAGCTGACCAAGAAATTGACCAAAAACTATATCAAGGGCTTAAAAATCAGCTTCCTGCGAATTTGACTTTTGAAGAGTTTAAATCAGCAGCTGAAAACCCAATAGGAATAGTTTCCTCTACAAAGGTAGGGCCAACGGTGGCTGATGATATCAAGATGGGCGGAGCTCTGGCTGTATTAGGTTCATTATTAGGTATTTTCGCATATATATTGCTTCGATTCAGAAGATGGCAGTTTTCACTTGGGGCGATTATAGGTTTGGCGTTTGATGCCACTATTATATTAGGAGCGTTCTCGTTATTCCATAGTGTGATGTCGTTTAATATGGAGATTAACCAAGATTTCATCGCGGCGATACTCACAGTTCTTGGATACTCTATAAATGACACGGTAATTATTTTTGACCGTATCAGAGAAAACCTAAAAGATGGAAGAGAAAGAACGCTGGCGCAGTTGTTTAATGATTCTATATCTGGAACGCTGGGTAGAACGATAAACACTTCATTGACAGTTCTTTTGGTGGTCTTGGCGATATTTATTTTTGGAGGAGAGAATTTGAAAGGATTTATGTTCGCCCTATTGTTAGGGGTGATTTCGGGAACATTCTCTACGATATTCGTATCATCACTTCTTGCCTTTGACTTCTTTAAAGGTAAAAAAATAGAAAAATAAAAAAGTAAAAAAAGCACTCTGCAAAGGGTGCTTTTTCTTTTAGTAGTGATGGTTCAAAATATTATATTTGCACTTTATTTTAAATTTACAAAAAATGGAAATCCAAAATACAGAAAATCCTAATGTGATTAAATTCGTGACAGATAGGACACTTATAAGCGGTTCTTTGGAGCTGGATAGAAATTCTAATATTTCTAATGTTCCGCTGGCTCAGGAATTGTTTCAATATCCATTTGTGAAGAGTATTTTTATCACGGCTAATTTTATTGCGGTAGCAAAGGAAAACATCGTAGAATGGGATTTGGTGGCGGACAATCTGCGAAATATAATATTGGAATCTTTGGATGATTTTCCAGAAATTATCTATTCCGAGGAGAGCACTGCACCTATTTTTTATTCAGAAAAAACGCCGAATCCATCTGTAGTAAAATTTGTTTCGGAGCATCAGCTGATAGATGGTTTTTTGGAGCTGAAATCTTTGCAGGAAGCAGAAAAAGTTCCATTGGCAAAAAAACTATTTGAGGAATTTTCTTTTGTAAAAGAGGTTTTTATCAATGATAATTTTATTTCTATTACCAAAACTGATGATGTTTCTTGGGAGGAAATAACACAGAAAATCCAAGATTATCTCTCGGATTTCATTAAAAATGGAGAATCAGTAAGTAAAATCGAAGGAATCCAGCAAAATGCATCAAAATCCGTTGCTAATAAAGAGTTTACAGAAACGGAAGAAAAAATAAATGCTATTTTGCAGGAATATGTGACGCCCGCTATAGAAAACGATGGAGGGAGAATTTCTCTGATAGAATTCGATGAAGAGACCAAAACAGCAAAAATGCTTCTACAAGGGGCGTGCAGCGGCTGTCCTTCTTCTGTGGTTACTTTGAAAAAAGGTATAGAAGGCATACTTAAAAACTTCCTTCCAAATGTTGTAGAAAATGTGGAGGCGGTGAATGGCTGATGAATATCATAGGTCAAAATTCATGGAAATATCAAGATAATCAATAGATACATTATTAAAATTCAGAAAAAATCACTACCTTTGCACCGCTGAAAATCAGCAAAAAGGGATATTTTTACTACACAATTATTAAATTCAAAAGATGAAAAAAACAATTTTACTACTGGGAATGTTTGTTTGTTTTTTAGGAAATGGGCAGACATTGCAGGAAATGGAAGAAATAGCAGAGAGTGGCGATAAAGGTGCTCAGTATCACTTGGGATTGAAATATTACAGAGGAGAGGGAACTTATCAGAATTATGCAAAAGCAAGTTATTGGTTCGAAAAACTGGCTACACAAGGGCATAAAGATGCACAGTTCTATTTAGGGTTGATGTATTTTGATGGAGATGGAGTAGACCAAGATTATTCTAAAGCTGAATATTGGTACCAAAAATCTGCAGAACAGGGAAATCCTGAGGCTCAGCATAATTTAGGGGTGATTTACTATAAAGGAGAAGGAGTAGCTCGTAATTTTGAGAAAGCAAAATATTGGTTTGAAAGATTATCTGACTTAGGAAATGCAGATGCTCAGTTTTATTTAGGATTGATGAATTACAAAGGGGAAGGTGTTCCTCAAAACTACAAAGATGCTAAATACTGGTATGAGAAAGCAGCAGAGCAGGGAAATGTGATGGCAAGATACAATCTGGCTTTGATGTACTATAAAGGAGAGGGAATAGAAAAAGACTACAAAAAAGCGAGATATTGGTTTGAAAGACTTGCAGAACAGGGCAGAGTAGAGGCTCAGCATAATTTGGCTCTGATGTACTACAAAGGAGAAGGTGTAGAGAAAGACTATGCAAAGGCTATGTTTTGGTTTGACAAGTTAGCAGAACAAGGAAACGCTGATGCTCAGTATAATTTAGCAGTAATGTATCACAGAGGAGAAGGAGTTTCTCAGGATTATGCAACAGCTAAACAATGGTATAAAAAATCTGCAGAACAAGGGAATACAATGGCCCAATACAATCTAGCTGCGATGTATCAGAGAGGGGAAGGAGATTCTAGAGATGAAGTGATGGCGAAGTATTGGTTCAAGAAATCTTGTGAAAACGGATACCAAGAAGCATGTAAGTATACAAGATAAAACATACAGCAAGAGTATTTACTCTTGCTTTTTTTATTTGTAAAATTTTATAAATTAGCGGAATGAATTATTTAGTACGAGAACCTGAAAATATCCATGCTCAGACTCCTATTTTAGTGTTGCTGCATGGATATGGGAGTGATGAGAAAGATTTGTTTAGTTTTACGCCTGATTTGCCCGAGGATTGGCTGGTAGTTAGTTTTCAAGCACCTTATACC
>CAUQVP010000053.1:0-11890 GCA_963521545.1 uncultured Flavobacteriaceae bacterium
GTTTTATTTTAACTTTGCACAAACCTAAACGAATGTCTAAAAACAATACCAAATACATCTTCGTAACAGGAGGTGTAACATCATCATTAGGAAAAGGAATCGTTTCCGCTTCCCTAGGTATGCTACTGAAAGCCAGAGGATTTAAAGTTACCATACAGAAATTAGACCCTTATATCAACATTGACCCAGGGACACTAAACCCATATGAACACGGCGAATGCTATGTGACCGAAGATGGCGCAGAGACAGACCTTGACTTGGGACACTATGAGAGATTTCTGGATACCAATACCAGCCAAAATAATAATGTAACCACAGGAAGAATCTACCAAACCGTAATCGAAAAAGAGCGAAAAGGTGACTTCCTAGGAAAAACCGTGCAGGTAATCCCACACATTACCAATGAGATAAAGAGAAGAATAAAAATTCTTTCTAATGAAGGCTATGATATCATCATCACTGAAATAGGTGGAACGGTGGGAGACATAGAGTCTTTGCCTTACATAGAGTCTGTTCGTCAGCTGAAATGGGAGCTGGGAGAGAAAAACTCTATGGTGATTCACCTTACTTTGCTGCCTTATCTGGCTTCAAGTGGCGAATTAAAAACAAAGCCTTCTCAGCACTCTGTAAAAGCATTGATGGAAAGCGGCGTTCAGGCAGATGTTTTGGTCTGCAGAACCGAACACACCATCACCAAAGACATCAGGTCTAAACTTGCTCAGTTCTGTAATGTAGCCATAGAAAATGTAGTGGAATGCAAGGATGTAGACACTATATACAGCGTTCCTATAGAACTACATCAGCAGAATTTTGACCAAGTGGTTCTTAAAGGATTAGGGCTTCCTTACGACAAAGAACCTAATCTAAAAAACTGGCAAAATTTCCTAAAAAAATATAAAAATCCTAAGAAATCCGTAGAAATAGGACTTGTCGGTAAATATGTTTCTTTGCCTGATTCATACAAATCCATAGCCGAGGCTTTCATCCACGCAGGAGCATCAGAGGAAATAGATGTGAAGCTAAAATGGATCTACAGCGGTGACCTAGAAAACGGAAATGCAGAAGACTATCTAAAAGATTTAGATGGTATTCTCATTGCACCTGGTTTTGGCGACAGAGGAATAGAAGGGAAAATAACCGCTGCCAAATACGCCCGAGAAAACAAAATTCCGCTATTAGGAATTTGCCTCGGAATGCAGATTGTCACAATAGAATTTGCAAGAAATGTATTAGGGTTTGAAAAGGCGAATAGTATGGAGTTTGATGACAACTCGCCTTACCCTGTTATCAGCCTGATGGAGGAGCAAAAAGATGTAATAGACAAAGGCGGAACTATGCGTCTGGGCGCTTGGAAATGCGAACTAAAACCAAACACCAAAATCGCTGAAATTTACAATGCAGAACTGATTTCGGAAAGACATAGACACAGATATGAGTTTAACAATGACTACATAGAAGATTACGAGAAAAAGGGACTTATCCCTTCTGGTTTCAACCCTGAAACCCACCTTGTAGAAGTAGTGGAACTCAAAGACCATCCTTTCTATGTGGGCGTGCAGTACCACCCAGAGTACAAAAGTACGGTGGCATCTCCACATCCGCTGTTCATTGCTTTCATAAAAGCATCTGCAAACCATAAAAAATAATTTTATTTATGAATAGCCCTTTTAACTCGTAAGTTAAAAGGGTTTATTTATCATTTTATTTCTAATAAAAATCACAACTTATTTTCTAACGAAATAAATCTTTTCGCTAATTTTTGTTTATCTTTGTCGGCAATAATTTTTTAAACTAAAAAAATGCAGAATAGTAACAGAGGATTTGAAAGAAGCCAGTTTATCAATATGGTTGTCTTCGCTGGATTTATTTTAGCAGTAATGCTTTTCTTCCAGTATTTTAATAAAGAAGACAAGAAAAAACAGGCTGAACAACAAGTAAAAACCGAACAAAACGAAAAAATTGTAAAAGCAGTTGCTTCTCATAATGGAGAAAAATCCACTCTCAAAAATGATGAGCTTACTTTAGAAATTTCTAACCTTGGCGGGCAGATTTCTTCGGTAAGAATGAACCAGTACAACTCTTATGACAGAACAGACAAGAATAAGCCTCTGTATTTATTCAATAACGAGAACTCAAACTACGGATTTGCTTTTAAAGACAAAGCTGGTAAATTAGTAAGCACCAAAGATTTAAACTTTACTCCAACAATAAATGGCAATGTAATAACTCTACAAGCACAGCTGGAGTCTGCTACAATTCAGTTTATCTATACTTTACAAAAAAACTACAAAGTTGATTTCCAAGTAAAAACAGAAGGACTTTCTAAAGTAACTAATGACAACAAAGCTGAATTTACTTGGGATTATCAGGCTTTGGCTACAGAAAAAGGTAGAACTCAGCAGCAGGGCTACACAGAGTTTGTTTATTCATTTGACAACTATTCCGGCTATGATTATGATGGAAGAGGAGAAATGGAAGAAACCAAAGAAACACTAGACTGGATCGGTGTGAAAAGTCAGTTCTTCACGACTGTTTTTGAGGCTAAAAACGGACTTACGCAGTCTACAGGAAGCCAAGAACCAGTGGACAAAGGCGATTATCTAAAAACTTTCAACTACAAATCTGAAGTAAATCTTTCTGGAAATAAAGAATTTAACGAAAGTTTCTCTTGGTATTTCATGCCGCTAGATTTGGATTTACTTGAAAGCTATGATAAAAACTTTGATAGAATCTTGCCACTCGGCTGGTCATTCATCAGGACTATCAATGTTTGGTTCTTTATCCCTATTTATGAATTTATTCAAAATCATTTAGGGCTTACGGCTGGTTGGGCTATTTTAGTGCTAACTATCATGGTTAAACTTATCCTATCTCCTATCATGTTCAAACAGCACAAACTAAGTGCGATGATGAGAGTAATCCGACCTGAAGTAGATGCTGTAAATGAAAAATACAAAGATGCTGACCCACTGAAAAAACAACAGGAAGTATTGGCGGTGTATAGAAATGCGGGAGTCAATCAGCTGGCGGGATGTATTCCAGCCCTTATGCAGGTGCCTATTTTCTATGCGTTATTCCGTTTCTTCCCGAATTATATCGATTTCCGAGGCAAGAGTTTCTGGTTCGTAGAGGATTTATCTTCATATGATGACATCATCAAGATTCCATCTAACTTCCTTGGAATAGACCATTTGAGTATTTTTGCGGTGGCTTGTACGGTGGTTATTTTAATCTACACTATCATGACCTCTGGAAATATGCAGGCACCAAGACAAGAAGGAATGCCAGACATGAGACCTCTGATGTACATTTTCCCTGTTACATTTATGTTCTTCCTAAACTCCGCTGCATCTGGGCTTTCTTGGTACTATTTTGTGTCAAATGCTCTGAACATCGTGATTGTACTTGTCATCAAGAACTTTATCATTGATGAGAAGAAAATTCACGCTCAGATTCAGGAAAATAAAGCTAAACCTGCTAAAGAAGGGCGTTTCCAAAGAAAAATGCGCGAACTGATGGAACAAGCACAAGAACAGAAGAAAGAACAGCAGAAAGAGCAACAAAAACAACAGAAAAACAACAAAAAATAATTTTAATTATTTATAAATCAACCTTCAGCATTACTCTAAAAAAAGAAAATGTTGAAGGTTTTTCTTTTGAATTATGAAAAAAGTAATCATCATCGGAGGAGGCGCTTCTGGATTTTTTACCGCTGCAAATATTGATACTAAACTATACGATGTCACTATTTTAGAACAAAATTCTGATGTCCTGCAAAAAGTAAAAATCTCAGGCGGCGGCAGATGTAATGTTTCCCACGCCTGTTTTGACCCGAGAGAACTCGTGCAATTTTACCCTCGTGGAAACAAAGAACTCCTCAGCGTGTTTACAAAATTCCAGCCTGGGGATACCATGAATTGGTACGAAGAACACGGAGTAGCCCTCAAAATAGAAGATGACAACCGTATTTTCCCTGAAAGCAACTCATCGCAAAGCATCATAGACTGCCTTGTCAATGAATGCAGAAAGAAAAATGTAATAATACTTACCAAACAGACCGTTACCGAGATTCTGCCACAGGAAAACGGATATAAAATCCATACCACAGACCAAAATTATTCCGCGGATTATGTGGTATTCAGCACAGGAAGTTCGCCAAAAGCATTTAAAATACTGGAAAAACTGGGGCATCAGATTATCGCGCCCGTTCCGTCTTTATTTACATTTAACATTAAAAATGAAATCCTGAAAGACCTCATGGGAACGAGTTTTCAGTATGTAGATATTGAAATTCCGAAGCTGAATTTAGAAGAGTCTGGTTCTCTACTCATCACCCACTGGGGACTGAGCGGCCCTGCAATCCTAAAACTATCAGCATGGGGAGCGAGAGAACTTGCGGCACTAAAATACCAGTTTGAAATCATCGTTAATTTCATCGGAACGGCTTCAGAAGATGCTTTGGAAATATTTAGAAATTTCAAAGAAAATGAACCGAAAAAATCCATTGGTCAGGCGAAGATTTTTGATATTACCAATCGTTTTTGGCAAAGAATTTTATTCGTTTCTGGAATTGATACAACTAAACAATTAGCCAATATCAACAACAAAGAAATGCAGAAAATCATAGAAAATCTATGCTGCTGCCGAATGAATGTGACAGGAAAAAGCACTTTCAAAGAAGAGTTTGTCACGGCGGGCGGTGTGGATCTGAAGGAGATGGATTTCAAAACCATGAAAAGCAAAAAACTGCCCAATTTCTACATCTCTGGCGAGGTTCTCAACATCGATGCGGTTACTGGCGGTTTCAACTTCCAAGCGTGTTGGAGCGAAGGCTGGCTGATTGCTCAGGACTTAAACGCTGTGAACTAAGTTTTTTGTTTTTGATTTGAAAGGACAAAAATCAGCACCATGTTTAATATTATCAAATAAAAACCGATTCTCAGCTGGTTAATATTTTCTATAAATTCCAAAAAATAAAACCAAACCACTGAACCTAACAACAAAACTATGTTAATAATAGACAAAGTCCTTATTAACATAGTTTTATTGAATACTGAACCTATGAACATTAATATCACTAAAAATAATACGAGCGGATAACATATAAAAGGAGAAAACTCAAAATTCCTCTATCATGTCCGTTTCAAAATTAAAATAAACCGCTTCATAGAAGTTATACACTATACCCTGATTATCCAGAATAGGCTCTGGTTTAGAGAGCATTGGGCTTTCTTCCAAAGTGTCCAATACAAGAGTGTCCGATTGGGCTTCTGTATTATTCTGCACTGAGATAGCCGTTTCAGCCACGACTTCTGATTTCTTCTCCACGCCAGAACACATCTTTAAAAACGGCAGGAAGAAAATCAAAAAGTTGAGTGAAATTAAACCTCTCAATTTTATTATATTGTTCATTTTATGGTTTAAAAATCCTTTTCTTGGAAGGTTTTCTGCACTTTATCTTTTTCGGATAAAATGATATCAGACATTGGAAGCTTCCAGTCTATACCGAACTCTGCATCATTCCAAATGATACCGCCTTCGGATTCTTTATTATAAAAATTATCACATTTGTAGGCAAAAACTGCAGTCGGGCTCAGCACCGAAAATCCGTGGGCAAAGCCCCTTGGAATGTAGAGCTGGAGCTTATTCTCAGCACTAAGCTCTAATCCGAACCACTGCCCAAAAGTAGGCGAATCTTCGCGCAAATCTACTGCAACATCCCAGACTCTTCCCTCCTGACAAGACACCAGTTTCGCCTGAGCCATGTCTCCTTTCTGCAAATGCAGTCCGCGAAGAACTCCGTAAGAGGATTTGGAAACATTATCCTGAACGAAATGTCCATTCATCCCTGTCAGCTGTTCGAATTTTTGTTCATTAAATTTTTCATAAAAATACCCTCTTTCATCCTCAAAAACAGTAGGCTCTATGATATAGCAGTTTTTAAGTGGCGTTGATTTTACTTTCATAACATGTTCTCAATTACATTTTTTATTCTCTCCAAATCTTCAGCTGTCAAATTAGATCCCGAAGGCAGGCAAAGTCCATTATTAAATAAATTTTCGGCTACATTTCCTCCATAATATGGCGCATCAGCAAAGACAGGCTGCAGATGCATCGGCTTCCATAGTGGGCGGCTTTCTATATTTTCTTCTTGCAGTTTCAGACGAAGTTGCTCTCTGTCAAAACCTGTTTTCTGCGCATCTATTGTGATAGCAGAAAGCCAGTGATTAGAGAAAAAGTCTGAATTTGGCTCTGTAAATAGCTCAATTCCGTCTATATTCTTAAATATTTCTTGATAGAAATCATGATTTTTACGGCGCTGAGAAATTCTCAAATCCAAAACTTCCATCTGCCCGCGCCCTATTCCCGCTGAGATATTGCTCATTCTATAGTTGTAGCCTATCTGTGAATGCTGATAATGAGGCGCATTGTCTCTTGCCTGAGTGGATAGAAAAACTGCTTTATCCTTGTGCTCCTGCGTTTTGCATACCAGCGCTCCTCCTCCAGAAGTGGTTATTATTTTGTTTCCATTAAAACTTAAAAAAGATATTTCTCCAAAAGTTCCGCACTTTTTCCCTTTGTATGAGCTTCCGAGAGCCTCTGCTGCATCTTCTACCACTGGGATTTCATAGCGGCTGGCAACCTCTATGATTTCTTCCATTTTTGCAGGCATCCCATACAGATGCACCACTATAACGGCTTTTGGCTTCTTCCCTTTGGCTATTCTATCTTTAATGGCTGTTTCCAAAGCCACAGGACACATATTCCATGTTTCAGGCTCAGAATCCACAAAAACAGGCGTAGCTCCCTGATAAACAATAGGATTTGCCGATGCTGCAAATGTAAAACTTTGGCAAATAACCTCATCTCCTGCCTTTACGCCTAAAATAACAAGCGCCAAATGCAGAGCCGCTGTCCCTGCTGAAACCGCCGCAACTTTCACATTTTCAGAAAGGTATTGTTCTAAATCCGTTTCAAAATTATTCACATTGGGTCCCAAAGGCGCTACCCAGTTTTGGTCAAATGCTTCATTGATGTATTTAAGTTCGCTTCCACCCATATGTGGAGAGGAAAGCCATATTTTTGTACTCATTTTTATTCTTTTATAATTCTTACTTGAATGTTATATCTTACCCCATCTACAACGAAAAAAGCAGCCTCATCAGAGTTATTAGTAGTTAATGCTCTAATTTTGTTAATTAAATCTCCTGCCTTTATTTCTTCTGATAAGGAAATTTCACGAATATTTTCCAAATCTGTTTTTTTATGTTCTGTTCCCTCTTCTGTCTGTTTAATTCTATTAGGCGCTAAAGAAACTAACTGAGGAACAGCTTCCCTAAATACTTCATATTCTAAATCCAACACCCTCTTATACAGACTATTTGCTGTATCTTCTGGAAGGATTGTTACCTCTCTTTGGTGGATAATATCTCCTTCATCTAGTTTTTCTGACATAAAATGCAAAGTTGCTCCATATTTTGTTCTTTCATAAATAGCCCAAGAAGGTGTATGCCAGCCCTTATTATATGGTAAATAAGCTGGATGTAAATTTAGAAAACCTACTTTAGGAAAATTTATCAATTCTTTACTGATAATAAATGGATAATGTATCCCAAAAATATAATCTACTTCAAATTTTTTGATTTTTTCTATGAAATCTTTTGATTTCAAATCTTTATTAGTAAATATACGACTAGAATCTAACTGAGAAACCTCAATAAGTTTATCTGTATGTGTAGCATTTTCGCTTTCACTTACCAATAAAAAACTAGGCCGATAATCTAGGCTAATCAATAGTTCTAATATTTTGACTGAGATTTCTCTATCTCCTGCAAATCCATATTTCATAGATTAAAAATTTTTAAAAAGTTTTTAGGAAAAGGTATATGGTCATCAAATGCCTGAAAAATGAAGGTTTCTTCTATATCTTTTATTTTATTTTTTTCATTATCAAACTGAATAAACCACTTCTCCAGATGAAATATATAATTAATAACTTCTTGCAACTGTTCTTCTGTCAAATCATCTATAAGAAGTTGATTTATAGAATCATATATTATTTTATTAGCATTATAGATATGACAAGCATTATAGTAAGTAGGCTTATTTTTATACATCTGATAGGCTCTATTACTTCTTGTCATATTATGATATATAAACTTTAGTTTTATTCTTTTGTCCATAATTTATTCTATATTATTTCCTTTAAATTCCTCTGATGTAGCCTGTCCCTGTTCGTTGATTCCTTCTGATTTTACCACCTTTAACACAGTCATTATCAGTATTTTAATATCCAATAAAAAACTCACATTATCGACATACCAAACATCATATTCAAATTTCTTTTCCCAGCTTATGCTATTACGCCCATTGACCTGAGCCCATCCCGTGATACCTGGTTTGACCTCATTTCTTCGGCGCTGAAAATCATTATAAAGTTCCAAATACTTCGGCAAAAGCGGTCTTGGCCCGACAAGAGACATATCTCCCTTGATGACATTCAGCAGCTGCGGGATTTCATCCAAAGAAGTTTTACGGACAAAACTACCTATCTTGGTAAGTCTGTCTGCATCTGGCAGGAGATTTCCGTTTTCGTCCTTTTTGTCAGTCATGGTTTTAAATTTGATGATTTTAAAAATCTTCCCATCCTTCCCTGGACGAAGCTGAAAAAAGAACGGCTTCCTATCATTGGCAAAAAATAAACCTATCGTAACCAACACGAAAACAGGACTTAAGAATAAAAATCCTACAAGCGCAAGCACGAAATCTATAGCAGGTTTAATAAAATTTTTATACATATCAAAAACTGACTTTAAACACTTTGTAACAAACCTTCATACTCCTCCAAAAGAGCTTTCCAAACCATAGACTGCTCATACCTATTTTTTATCATTCTGCGGCTGTTTTCTTTCAATTTAATATATAAATTTTTGTCTCTTGCCAAAGTTAGCATTTTTTCTTTTAATTTTTCTACATTTTTAGGCGGAATAATCAGCCCATTTTCTCCTTCTACAATGATTTCATTACAGCCATTGATATCAGAAACTATGCTCGGCAGTCCCATGGCTCCTGCCTGCATGACCACATTGGGAAATCCCTCGCGATAACTTGGAAAAGCCAATGCATCAGAAATAGCAAAAAATGGACGAACATCCTGCTGAAAGCCCACAGAAATGATATCTCTATTTTGATTTATTTCAGCCAAAGTTTCTGGATTCAAAGGGTCTAAATCACTCTCCAAACCTCCTACCAAAAGGAGTTTTATGCCTGTTAGTTCATTATTTTCTACTGCCTGAAGCTCGGAAAATGCTTTTATCAGTTCGTTTATTCCTTTATCGCTGACAATCCTCCCAACAAACACAAACACAAAATCATCAGGCTGAATGTTCAATTTCTCTCTAAGTGCAGCCTTTTCTATTTCCGATACTTGCGCTGGACTAAAAAATATAGTATTTATCCCATTAGAAGAGCCATTAGCGATGATTTTCAGTTTATTACTTTGAGTAAAATTATTTTGCAAAATAAAATCATACAAGCCTTTGGAATTGGGATAAACCCTTGTAGCAGAGCTGTATGTGAGCTTTTCCACAAAGTTTAAAATTTTTCTTTTAATTCCCGTAGCCTCCATCAAAGGCAGCCCTGCCACGGTATGCAGACGATGCGGCACTCCTGCCAATCGTGCTGCCAGCATCCCTATAATTCCTGCTTTGGGCGTATGGGTGTGGACTATCTGTGGTTTTTCTTTTCTCAAAAAATTCCACATTTCCCAAAGCGATTTCAAGTCCTGAAAAGGCGTTATTTTACGGGACATATTGATGGCTTCCATCACAATCCCTTCATTTTCACGAACTTCCCTTAGTTCCTCTCCTTCGGATGAAACTCCTTTCACATCAAATCCATTAGAAGCCATAAACCGCAACTGCCCCTTTAAAAGTACTTTAAAAGATATCGGTACGGTGGTTATACGAATGAGTTTTTTCAAAATATTTTATTTCTATTTGGTTGCTAAATATGTGTTTTTATACCACTTTTGAAAACAATAAAAAGTCCAGATTTTAAAGGAATTGTCCTCCACAGAATTCAGGTGATTGAGAACTATTTTCTTAATATTCTGAATATCAAATATATCCTGTTCTTCGAGGAATTTATCATCTATATAGCTCAAAAGCTCACTCCTCATCCCTTGTCTCAACCAGTCTCCAACAGGAACTCCGAAGCCTTTTTTAGACTTTTCCAAAAACTGCTCTGGAAACTCGTTTTCAAAAGCTTTTTTCAGAATCATTTTCTTGTTATTTCCTTTCAGCAGATACTCATCTGGAAGGCTCAGAGTGTAATTCCAAATCTCTCTGGTCAAAAATGGAGCTCTGCATTCCATAGATGCCAGCATACTCGTTCTATCTACTTTTACAATCATGTCCCCTTCTAAGCTTATCATTTTATCTACATTCCTAAAATCTGTGAGATTTTTAGGATTTGGGATTCTTTGCTGATAATACGCCAAAGAATTTTTGACTCTGTCTTTTTCATTGAGATAAATGGACATTTCCTTGTCCGTAAAACCTAATTTTATAATGTTATAAAAAAAGGAATCATCATAATCTATTGAGTTTAAAGCCTTTCTAACTTTAAATTTTAGTCCTCGCTCATCTCCTTTTTGTTTAGTCAAGGCGTTTGCTACTTTCAGCAC
Organism: uncultured Flavobacteriaceae bacterium; assembly: GCA_963521545.1. Classification (GTDB taxonomy): domain Bacteria; phylum Bacteroidota; class Bacteroidia; order Flavobacteriales; family Weeksellaceae; genus JABCPE02. The sequence continues at coordinate 10,688 of CAUQVP010000053.1, forward strand.
ACTTTGATGTAAGAATCTGGGAACCAGACTTGTATATTTTTGGTTAATCCCTCCGATTAAATATTTATTATACCCTCCGAAAACCTCATCGCCGCCATCTCCTGTAAGGGCAACTTTCACATAATCAGCAGTTTTAGAAGCAACTATATAACTCGGAAGAGCTGATGAATCTGCAAAAGGCTCATCAAAATTCAGCAGAATCTCATCCAAATGGGAAGTCAAATCCTTCTCGGAAATCACGAATTCATGGTGGTTACTACCGATAAGATTCGCCACAAGCCTTGATTTTTCGGTTTCATCAAAAGATTTTTTATCAAAACCAATGGAAAAAGTATCTATTTTACTATCGGACTGCTTTGATAGACAAAGACTTATAATAGAAGAATCCACTCCTCCCGACAGGAAAGCCCCAAGCGAAACATCCGAAACACTGCGAGAACTCACGCTTTCTTCAACTAATTTTCTGACATTTTTCTTAGCTTCATCAAAACTAATTTGCTGTTTTTCAATCTTTTCCGAATGGGTTTCATGAATTTTAAGCGCATTAGTATTTACATCATATTCTATGAAACTATTGGACTCTAACTTACTGATTACCTTATATATAGTAAAAGGCGCAGGGATATAGGTCAGCTGAAAATAGAGATTCAGCCCCGTGTTGTCTATTTCTGGTTTTTTATCCAAAACAGAAATAATAGATTTCAGCTCCGATGCCCAGATTAGCCCTTTTTCAGAATGTTGGTAATGTAGTGGCTTGTCACCGAAAAAATCTCGAGCAATAAAAATTTTGCCCAAAATTTTATCATAAATAGAAAAAGCAAACACGCCGTCAAGCATCTTAAAAGCCTCTAAACCAAAATATTCATAGAGTTTTAGCACCACTTCTGCAGGAGAAGAAGTATGAAAAGCGAAACCTTTCTGAATGAGCGTTTTTTTCAGTTCTTCGGAATTGTAAATCTGACCATTAAAAACAATGACCTTGCTCTTATCTTCGGTAAAAATCGGTTGTTTCCCCGTGGATAAATCAACAATGGAAAGCCTTCTCATGGCGAAAGCTATCGTTTTGTCTTCCAAATGTTCCACGAAAAAACCATCTTCATCAGGTCCGCGATGAATGATTTTTTGGTTCATTTTTTCTATAATTCTCTGAACATCTGTGTTTTCTGCATTTTTATACACCAGCCCATTGATACCGCACATAAT